>DHJV01000061.1 GCA_002404515.1 Lachnospiraceae bacterium UBA4711
GAGCGTGAAGTGCTGAAATTGTCTGATGCATATGAAAACCAGTCAGATGAGCCGCAGTTAGAGCTGATTTGCACCGTGTACAACATCAATCCGGGAAATAATGAGGATTTGAAAAAGCGGAGCCAAACGCTGCGAGAGTATATGATATTTGTTGGATATGTAAATGAGAATCTTGCAAAGGCGAAAAAGGGCGAGAAGGATTATGAGACTGCAATCAGAGATGCGGTGAACCGCTGCATTGCAGAGAATATCCTGAAGGATTTTTTGCTGGAACGCGGAGAGGATGTGCAGAAAAGTATGATGTTTGATCTGACATACGAAAAACAGATGGAGAATGCAAAACGGGAATGGTATAACGACGGTGTGGAAGAAGGTACAATTCATTATTTAGCTTCTTTCATTGTAAAAAAGGTGAAGAAAAATAAAACGCTTGAGGAAATCGCTGATGAGCTCGAAGAATCAATCGAAACTATCCAGCCAATATATGATATTGTGAACAAACATGCACCGGAATACGATGTGGATGCGATTACTGCAGAGGTATTGGAAGTACGGAATAAATAGCTAGAAGTAAGTGAGGACAGGATAGTTGATCAAAGGTCAACTGTCCTGTTTTTGCAAATGTGGAGATACGCATAGAAAAACACCTTGACACTACAAAATCCATTTGATATGGTCCACGCTCTTACAGTCTCACAAAAATCCCTATGATTTCTTATTGCAAAATCTCCCCTACTCGTGCATAATAGAATACAAATAAATTCTCTTACAAATCAAGAGAGGAAAAGAGGTAAAAACTATGAGCGACACAAATGATGGAGCAGTCAGAGACGCGAAAAAGCTCGGATTACCGAAGGTTTTGATCTTGGGATTACAGCATATGTTTGCAATGTTCGGTGCAACTATTCTGGTCCCAATTTTAGTGTCCGGGTATTTTGCAGATGCATGTGGAGAACCATTGACGAGAGGTCTGACCGTATCAGTCACACTTTTCTGCGCAGGCTTTGGTACATTGCTATTCCATGTATGTTCCAAATTTAAGGTACCGGCGTTCCTTGGATCTTCGTTTGCATTCTTAGGTGGATTTTCAACCGTAGCCAATCTGGATACCGGTAAATTCGCCAACATGGCAGCAAACGACAAGGTAGCCTATGCCTGTGGTGGTGTAGTTGCTGCTGGAGCATTGTATCTGATCATGGCATTGATCATCAAGCTGGTTGGCGTAAACCGTGTTATGCGTTTCCTTCCACCAGTTGTAACCGGACCGATCATTATCTGCATCGGACTTTCACTTGCACCATCCGCAATCTCAAATGCCAGCACAAACTGGTGGCTTGCGGTAATCGCATTAGCAGTTATCATCATCTTCAATATCTGGGGTAAGGGCATGTTCAGGATTATTCCGATCCTGATGGGTGTTGTGATTTCTTACGTGGCAGCAGTAATCATGAATGCAGCAGGACTTACCAATCCGGATGGCAGTGCGATCATCGCATTTGAGTCGGTGAAATCCGCAAGCTTCTTCGGTGTACCACAGTTCCAGTTTGCGAAATTTGATCTTACAACGATTCTGGTTATGGCACCAATCGCAATCGCAGCGATGATGGAACATGTGGGAGATATGTCAGCCATCTCCGCAACCGTTGGCAAGAACTTTATTCAGGATCCGGGTCTGCATCGTACATTAATCGGTGATGGTCTTGCAACTGCATTTGCAGGTGCGATCGGTGGACCAGCGAATACAACATACGGCGAGAACACAGGTGTATTGGAACTTTCCAAGGTATATGATCCAATGGTAGTCCGTCTGGCAGCTGTATTTGCGATTATCCTGTCCTTCATTCCGAAGTTTGCGGCCGTGATCTCTACGATGCCATCCGCAATCATCGGTGGTGTATCATTTATGTTATATGGTATGATTTCAGCTATCGGCGTGCGTAATGTCGTTGAGAACAAGGTGGATCTGACACGTTCAAGAAACCTGATCATCGCAGGTGTTATCTTCGTCTGTGGACTTGGTTTCTCAGATGGTATCACATTTACAATCGGGGAGACATCTATCACACTGACAGCACTTGCCATCGCAGCGATCGCTGGTATTCTGTTAAATGCGATTCTGCCTGGAAATGATTACCAGTTTGGCGCAAACCCGGATGGTGACCAGAGCCGTGGTGTTTTTGTAAAGTCTAAAGAATAATATGATATAAAAGGTCAAAAGTCAGAATTCGTTCCTGCTTGCAGGAAAGGTTCTGAGCTGTAAGAAAAAAAGGAGATTACAAAATGGATTTTAAAAATGAGAAAAATATTACGATTTTTGAGCATCCGTTGATTCAGCACAAGATTTCAATTCTGCGTGACAAGAATACAGGAACCAATGAGTTCCGTAAGCTCGTAGAAGAGATTGCAATGCTTGAAGGATTTGAAGCACTTGGAGATCTGCCATTGCATGATGTAGAGATTGAGACTCCAATCGAGAAATGTATGACACCAATGATCTCCGGCCGTAAGCTTGCTATCGTTCCAATTCTTCGTGCAGGACTTGGTATGGTACCTGGCGTGCTTGCACTTGTACCATCTGCAAAGGTTGGTCATATCGGTATGTACCGTGATGAGGAGACACATATTCCACACGAGTATTACTGCAAGCTTCCAAACCCAATTGATGAAAGAATCATTGTTGTAACCGATCCAATGCTTGCAACGGGTGGTTCTGCTGTTGATGCAATCACACAGATCAAGGCACATGGCGGCAAGAAGATCAAGTTCATGTGTATCATCGCTGCACCGGAAGGTGTTCAGAAGCTGCATGAAGCACATCCGGATGTACAGATTTATGTTGGCCATTTGGATCGCGAGCTGAATGAGAATGCGTACATTTGTCCGGGACTTGGCGATGCTGGCGATCGTATCTTCGGTACAAAATAGCAGGCAATTCAATCTGACCTTATAAAAAGCACAGAAACTGGGTATTTCAATATAACCAGTTTCTGTGCTTTAATAATACCCGATAATTATAGTTTCATTATATAATAGGAGGAACAACAATGAGCGAGAACAGATATGAATTGAATAAGAACCTTGCACAGATGTTAAAGGGCGGCGTTATCATGGATGTAACAACACCTGAGCAGGCCAGAATTGCACAGGAAGCAGGTGCATGTGCAGTTATGGCACTGGAGAGAATTCCAGCTGATATCCGTGCAGCAGGCGGTGTATCACGTATGAGTGATCCAAAGATGATCAAGGGAATTCAGGAAGCTGTTACAATTCCGGTTATGGCAAAGTGCCGTATTGGACATTTTGTAGAGGCACAGATTCTCGAAGCAATCGAGATTGATTACATCGATGAGAGTGAAGTTTTATCACCAGCCGATGATATTTACCATATTGACAAGACAAAGTTCAAGGTACCATTTGTCTGTGGCGCACGTGATCTTGGCGAAGCACTTCGTCGTATCGAGGAAGGTGCATCTATGATCCGTACAAAGGGTGAGCCGGGAACTGGTGATGTTGTACAGGCAGTTCGTCATATGCGTGCCATGAACTCAGAGATTCGTCGTATCGTTGGTATGGCAGAGGATGAGATCTACGAAGCAGCAAAGCAGCTTCAGGTACCGGTGGAACTCGTTCGCTACGTCCATGAGAATGGTAAGCTTCCGGTTGTAAACTTTGCAGCCGGTGGTGTTGCAACACCTGCCGATGCAGCACTTATGATGCAGCTTGGCGCAGAGGGTGTATTTGTTGGTTCTGGTATCTTCAAGTCAGGAAATCCTGCAAAACGTGCAGCAGCTATCGTTAAGGCTGTTACAAACTACCAGGATGCAAAGTTGATCGCAGAGCTTTCTGAAGATCTTGGTGAGGCTATGGTCGGAATCAATGAGTCTGAAATTGAGATTCTTATGGCAGAAAGAGGAAAGTAAAATGAAGATAGGAATATTGGCATTGCAGGGTGCATTTGCAGAGCATGAGGCATCCCTTGATAAATTACATATTCCACACTTCGAGATCCGTCAGGCAGATGATCTGCAGGACGATATGGATGGATTGATCATTCCTGGCGGCGAGAGTACAGTTATGGGAAAGCTTCTGAAGGAGCTTTCCCTGTATGAGCCACTCAAGGCAAAGATCGAAGCAGGCCTGCCGGTCTTCGGTACCTGTGCTGGTTTGTTGCTTCTGGCAAAGGATATTGATGGAGAAGATGCACTTGGATTCCGGACGATGAATATCGTAGCCCGCAGAAATGCTTACGGCAGACAGCTTGGCAGCTTCTTCGCAGAAGAAGACTTCAAGGGAATCGGAACCGTCGGCATGACATTTATCCGTGCGCCATATATCGAGAGTGTCGGGGATGGCGTTGATGTTCTGGCAGTCTGCGATGGCAAGATCGTTGCTGCCCGTCAGGGAAACCAGCTCGTGACTGCATTCCACCCGGAACTTACCGAAGAAGTAAAGATTCATCAATATTTTGTGGATATGATTTCGGAAAAATAAGCAAAAACACGAAAGAACCCTTGAATCAAGGGTTCTTTTTTTATGCCTTATCTTTGATTGTAATTGTTCCTCGCATCTAGTATAATTAAGTGATTTTGGATAAAAATTCGATTTATTTATATAAATTATTTTTATCCAATGAGATTTTGAAACAAAACAATACAGTATATAGAGTTGGACGTGTTTATTGATTCTAAAGCAGACCATCGGAACACGTCGGCACTTAATGAACGGCAAACTTGTTTGTCGTGAATTTAGTGTCCGTTACGTGTGGAGCTGAGCGAGAGCGCGTCTGCGTAGAATAATAAACACGTCCAACTCGTATCATAGTGTAAATGTTTCAAAATCGGATTAAATATTACACAAGGGGGCAAATATGAGCAAAAGAGAAGACATTAAAAAAGTTCTGATTATCGGTTCCGGTCCAATCATCATTGGTCAGGCATGTGAGTTTGACTATTCCGGTACGCAGGCATGTAAAGCACTGAGACAGCTCGGTTACGAGATTGTTCTGGTGAATTCCAACCCTGCAACAATTATGACAGATCCTGGTATTGCGGATGTGACATATATTGAGCCATTGAATGTGACAAGACTGGAGCAGATTATTGCCAAGGAACGTCCAGATGCGATATTACCGAACCTCGGTGGTCAGTCTGGTCTTAATTTGTGTTCTGAGCTTGCAGCCGCAGGCATACTTGACAAATATAACGTAAAAGTCATCGGCGTTCAGGTAGATGCAATCGAACGTGGTGAGGATCGAATTGAATTTAAGAAAACTATGAACAAACTGGGAATCGAGATGGCGCGCAGTGAAGTTGCCTATTCTGTAGAAGAAGCACTTGCGATTGCAGATAAGCTTGGTTACCCAGTTGTTTTGCGTCCGGCCTATACAATGGGCGGTGCCGGTGGCGGACTTGTCTACAATGTAGAAGAGTTAAAGACCGTCTGTGCAAGAGGTCTGCAGGCGAGTCTTGTAGGACAGGTACTCGTTGAGGAGTCAATCCTCGGCTGGGAAGAACTGGAACTCGAGGTTGTCCGTGATGCAAAGGGTAACATGATTACGGTCTGCTTCATCGAGAACATTGATCCACTCGGCGTACACACGGGAGATTCTTTCTGTTCTGCACCAATGCTTACAATCTCTGAGGAATGTCAGAAGCGTTTGCAGGAGCAGGCATATAAGATTGTAGACGAAGTACAGGTCATCGGTGGAACAAACGTACAGTTTGCACATGATCCGGTGACTGACCGAATCATTGTAATCGAGATCAATCCTAGAACTTCCCGTTCTTCTGCACTTGCTTCCAAGGCGACAGGATTCCCGATCGCACTTGTATCAGCTATGTTGGCAGCAGGACTTACATTGGATGAGATCCCTTGTGGCGTACACGGAACACTCGACAAATATGTTCCGGGTGGCGATTATGTCGTAATCAAGTTTGCGAGATGGGCATTTGAAAAGTTCAAGGATGCGCAGGACAAGCTAGGTACCCAGATGCGTGCCGTTGGTGAAGTCATGAGTATTGGTAAGACTTACAAGGAAGCATTCCAGAAAGCAATCCGAAGCTTAGAGATTGGTCGTTACGGACTTGGCTTTGCGAAGGATTTTCATGAGAAAACAAAGGATGAACTGCTTGCAATGCTGGTAGAGCCGACAAGTGAGAGACAGTTTATCATGTATGAGGCACTTCGGAAAGGTGCGACAGTTGACGAGTTATACAACCTGACGAAGATCAAACACTACTTCATTGAGCAGATGAAGGAGCTTGTAGAAGAGGAAGAAGCACTGCTTGCAAAGAAGGGGCAGACACTCGACAAGGATACAATGGAGCAGGCGAAGAAGGATGGTTTCTCAGACCGTTACTTAAGCAAGCTGCTCGAAGTTTCAGAGGACGATATCCGCAATACCCGTCTTGGCTATGGTATTACGGAGAGCTGGGAGCCGGTACATGTAAGCGGAACCAAAGATCGTTCATATTATTATTCAACCTACAATGCACCGGATCATACAACGATTACAAACAACAAGAAGATCATGATTCTTGGCGGTGGCCCAAACCGTATCGGTCAGGGTATTGAGTTTGATTACTGTTGTGTACATGCAGCCCTTGCGTTGAAAGAACTTGGATTTGAGACAATCATCGTTAACTGTAATCCGGAGACGGTTTCGACAGATTATGATACATCCGATAAATTGTATTTTGAGCCATTGACACTCGAGGATGTACTTTCTATCTATGAGAAGGAGAAACCGGTTGGCGTCATCGCACAGTTCGGAGGGCAGACACCATTAAATCTGGCAGCCGACTTGAAGAAGAATGGTGTGCGTATTCTTGGCACATCCCCGGAAGTCATCGATATGGCAGAGGATCGTGACCTCTTCCGTGCAATGATGGAGAAGCTGGAGATCCCAATGCCAGAAGCTGGCATGGCAACAAATGTTGAGGAAGCACTGGCAGTGGCTGAGAAGATCGGTTATCCGGTTATGGTTCGCCCTTCGTATGTCCTTGGCGGACGTGGCATGGAGGTTGTCAATGAGCCGGAATCTCTGAAGAAAT
>DHJV01000090.1 GCA_002404515.1 Lachnospiraceae bacterium UBA4711
TTGGCATCCCAATAGGCAGAAAAATTGTTGTCACATAATTGCTTTTCCTGGAGAAATACAAAACTTTTAGTCGCTGTTACCATATGACTGCCGCTGCACGATGCAATGTACTAAGAGATTGAGTGTCTCTTCAGCTGTTGATCGTTTCAGTTCACATTCCCAAACTACAATCACATTCCATCCGAGCTTGGCGAGGAGGGCGTGATTTTTAGCATCGCGCTCAATGTTGGAGCCTATTTTCTTTTTCCAAAATTCCGCATTGTTCTTAGGCCACACAAAATAGTGACAACCCTCATGTCCATGCCAGAAACAACCGTTTACAAAGATCACCGTCTTATATTTGGGAAGAACAATATCCGGTTTTCCTGGAAGACGAGCGTCATTTTTTCTGTATCGGAATCCTTGAGAAAACAAGTATTTTCTGACAAGTTCTTCTGGTTTAGTATCCTTTCCACGAATACGGGACATATTATAGCTTCTGGTTTCCGGAGAATGGACATCGGCCATAACAATCCCCCATTTCAATTAGTCTTTGTAGTAGTCTTTCAGTTTTTGACGACATATTCTCGTAATCGCAGCTTTATTGGATATATCAATCGTGCTCCAGATGTCCGGAGAAACAGAAAATACATGCGAGTCTTCGTTATAAAAGAAAAAGCCGCTCTCTATTAATGCCTTTACGGGGTTAGAAAGAAGATTTGCGATTATTTGTGCATCGGTCACATCGTCTCTCAGATATATACACTGTTTCTTCTCGATTGCCAGTCCTTGTGCTTTCCTATTTGAATAGTATTCACGAAAATAGACTGCAGCATTTTCAATAGAAATACAGCCATCCCGGTCACCATAGTGAAGTAGTGCCAGAATTAAAATTGGTTTGTAAGAATATGACATTCTCATAGTTTTACAATAATCAAGCAAACGGGAAAGCTTTTCAACTTGACTCACTGTCGGACTATAGCGAGAAGACCTGGTATGTTCATTTTCTTTTCCGGAAGTAGATGTTGCCCGGCTGATAGCGGATGCAATGCTTTCGATACGATGTATTGCCGAAGAATTACCCTCGACATAAAAATCTCTGACAGCAAGCTTTAACTTATCTTTCAACACATCTATCGAGTCTTGATGCACAGGCTCAGAAGATAGCTGAATACCAGCGGCTTTTAATATATAATCGTAGGCTTCTTGGGACAACGGGCGAATAGAACTTTGCCAAGGAGGATTGAGGCTCTTTCGAACTGTTTCGAAACCAAGTTGTTCAATATATCCACCGTCAGGGAGATAAATTGGAACCTTCCGTTCAAACTGTTGGCAATCCAGAAGTTTAGCATAGTAGTTTTCTCCATCTGTAGTCTGAATTTCGCCAACAGAGCCTACTCCAAAATAGTACCGCTGACTCTTGTCGTATCGATTGCCTTGGTAATAAATGAAAAAATCTCCTTTGTGCAGTTGATTTTTATACCTGGCGGGATAATGGTATGAGTTGAACAGTTCATCTGCGTAGGAAGACTCACTATCCACCTTTTGAGACAGGATAACAAGCATACAATCACCTCACTGTTCCAGTAATTCAGCAAAAAATCCAATGGATTTGTTATCCAGCGTGCCAACGACTGTGCCGCGATCCAGCAGTCTGTTGCCGCATTCGCAACAGGTTTCCGGTAACAGCGCACAGTTATGGCATGCTGCCAAGTTACAGGATTCCGGACCTTGTCCGTAAGACTGAATGCAAACTGGGTCCGAAGAACACCATGCGGCATTCCGTACTGCATCACGAATCGTATCCTCTATATGATCCTTCGCACCCTGGCGAACCAAGCCGCCGAGGGAACCTTCAGAATCACCAGAAGCTGTGTAAATAAGGACACCGTACATACCATACTCATTTTCTGCTTTTTCACAGTAAATTCTTTCCCGAATAGAGGAACTGCCATAGCCACATTCAAAGCTGAGCTGGTTGATGATCAGGTGGGCAAAAGTATGAATCAAAACGAATTCCGGGCGAAGATCTCCGGTGACATTTGCACCAAACTTTGAGTTCCGGTAAGAATCCTGAAGGTTACGCAGCCGTGCCAAGACAGCAGGCCGTTGCGCCCATTCTTCCACCGCTTCCTTGTTGAATTCAAAGAAAATACCTTCGCCATGAACCTGAATAGCTGGGAGCCAGTTTTCACTGCCCAGTCTAAGCATTTTCTTTCGCTCAGAGATAGGCATCTCACTGGGTTCCGCACGTGAGAATCCAACGAAAGCACGGGTCTCCTGAAGCTTATGTACAAGGGAAATGCTCTTGAAGTATTTGCTGATAACTGGATCGTAGTAGGAAATCGGATAATTCTTTGAATGGAAGCGCTGTGCATCGCCGCCACTGGATTTTATCAGCACATTGTACTCTGCAAGCCGATACTCGTCTTCAGATATTTCTTCTGTAACATCCGGTAATCCTTCCAACCCCTGATCCCGGCGAATAAATGCATTGTACAGTTCATTTTTATCTACCCGATGGCGTTCAGCGAGCATATCAATAAATCCTCTGTTCCACTCGCCATCGACCCGCATTGCACTTAATACGTCGAAGAACTCATCAAGAATTGCGATGATTTTCTTTGTTGCTTGCTCATCATCGGTCGGAATGTAAATAGAGCTTCTGGTATCAGCAAACCATACATTCGTAGCACCACGAAGAACAACGCGTACATCGGTTCGCCCACAGGGATGTTCCTCATCGTTGTCCATGCCGAGCCAAGGTTTAGAGCCATTGCATCTGTACCCAATCTTGGATAATGCTCCAGGCCTTGTAGCTCCTGCAATATTTTTTCTTGCTCCGCAGGTACACTCGTAGTACACGCCACTCAGGGAGGCAGAAGTACCACCAGTACTTCTCCTAATTTTACAGGTTTCCGGATTATACCTGTATCCAGGGTCCTGATGGAGCCATTCTGCAACAGGAAAATCATCAATATGACCGTCCGGGCAAATAACGATGAAACGCTCCGGAATCAGCTTCCTTCTGTGTCGAAATGCTGGATTGCACTTTCTGCCGTTAGGCCATGGATAGCACTCACATTCTGGCTGTTGCTGATAGAATGTAGTCTTTTCCATAGTGCCGCAGAACGGACAATAATGCCATGTAGGAAATCTCACCGCCGGAATCTTCAGGAAACAGTTTTGCGGGTCGGCATTATTCTCCCGAAAATCAGGAGGCCAGCGCAATTCCTGAACACCCAGTCGGCGCAGAAGACGCTCATCTTTTATTACAAAAGGTGTTGCATCATTGTACCGCCACATATCCAGGCCGGCAATCATCAAAGATTCGTCATTGGGAAATGGAACAATTGCGCCAACACCCCACGGACCAATCAGGGCACTTCTGCGCATAGGTCTGTTGTTATGTGCCATTAACTTAGCCCTCCTTCGGTACATAGCGGTTTGTAAGAACTTCGGCTTCGCAGGATGCATCTACACTGCGCATAGAAGTGGGGGTCTCAATTCCCCGTGAACCCCATGCTTCATTGGGATGACTTCCTGCAGAATACATTAAGGGAACGGGATCAGCATAAGACCAGTCAGGATTCTTCGCAGGCTCCCATTTCCGGGGATTCCAGTCCTCCCAACACTGCAGGATGTATTCCATGCGGTCCAGTGTTGCATCCAGTTCTTCGCTATCGATATCATCCACACGGTTTTCAATAACGTTGCGGACTTTATCAATCAGGCCATCATCAGGGAAACGGGGCGGATCTTCATTGAATCTGTCATCACTTTCCAACCGCATCATGCCTACCATGATTGCGTGCAAAGCACGCTCACGTACAGGTGCTGAGAAGGGCGTAACACTTGTCGGTTCAACATTGCAATATACGCGGGAGTGATAGGACCTGAATTGTTCATAGTGGGACTTGTCCCTTGGACGGCCGGGCCGGTACAAAACAAAAACAAGGCCAGGAGCATTTTCTGCATCACGTCCAACGCGGCTGGTTGCCTGAATATATTCAGATGTGGTTTTGGGCTGTCCAGCCACGGTCATCAGACCAAGTCTGGATACATCCAAGCCAACGGAAATCATGTTTGTGGCAAGGCAAATATCGATGGGATGTTCCTTGATTTTCCCTTCGGAATCCACTTCGCCGGGATATCGAATTCCCAGATTTGCCAGGCTGGCAGTTACTTCGCTGCCG
>DHJV01000013.1 GCA_002404515.1 Lachnospiraceae bacterium UBA4711
TATTAATTTGTCAAAGGTTCGTTGTTGCTGTCCTCAGCGACAGCTTCCTTATAATATCACTTTGTTTTGTCTTTGTCAAGAAGTTTTTTCAACTTTTTGATTTTCAAAACGTGATATCGAATGGTGTTTTTTGCTGTCGTATCAGCGACAGCTTGCTTATAATAGCACTTCATTTTTAGAAAGTCAACAGCTAATTTGAATTTTTTTGAATTTTTTTCTAGTTGCTTCCAAGTGCCATTTCCAAAGCCTCTATCACAGCAAAGAAAGAGCCTCTACCAGCGTCGATACACATAGAATTTTTACATTCAGCTTATCCATCGCCTTATCATAATTTGACTTCGGGATAATACAAGTTGCAAACCCCATCTTGTCAGCTTCCTTCACGCGCTGCAGGACATTTGTGACACCACGGATCTCTCCGGCAAGTCCGATCTCCCCGATGATCATCGTATCGCTCGGTACGACTTTATTATTCATGCTGGATGCAATTGCAAATGCGACACCTAAGTCAACTGCTGTATCATTTACCTTCATGCCCCCGGCGATATTCACATACGCATCATACCCCCACAGATTCATGCCAACACGTTTTTCCATAACTGCCAGGATCAGATTCACACGGTTATAATCGATTCCAACCGATGTGCGTCGTGGCATATTGAAATTTGTCTGGCAGACAAGTGCCTGCAATTCCACTAAGATCGGACGCGTTCCTTCTAAAGAAGATACAACAACAGAACCGGATACATTCTGCGGGCGTCCATTTAAAAGTGCCTGCGAAGGATTATCGACTTCTTCCAATCCTTTTTCTGTCATAGTAAATACACCAATCTCATTTGTAGAACCAAACCGGTTTTTCACACCACGTAAAATACGGAACCCATGATTCCGGTCACCTTCAAAATACAGAACAGAATCTACCATGTGTTCCAATGTACGTGGTCCTGCCACATTTCCCTCTTTTGTTACATGTCCGACAATAAAAATAGCAATTCCATACTGTTTTGCCACCTGCATCAGTCGCGCCGTCACTTCCCGTACCTGCGTTACCGTACCCGGCGCAGTGCCAACTTCTTCTACTACCATGGTCTGTATAGAGTCAATGATCACCACACTTGCATTACTTTTCGTAATTACCCGTTCGATATTATCCATGTCATTGTCACACAGAAGAAGCATATCCTTCTCAAATACGCCAATCCGTTCTGCACGCATCTTGATCTGTGACAGCGATTCCTCTCCAGAGACATAGAGTACATTTACATTCTGATGCACCAGATTCCGGCACATCTGTAAGAGGATGGTTGATTTTCCGATTCCGGGATCACCGCCGACAAGCACCAGAGAGCCCTTAACGATACCTCCACCGAGCACGCGGTCCAATTCCCGCATACCGGTCTGCACGCGGCTTTCCTCCGCCGTTGTCACCTGTAAAATACCCATCGGGCTGACTGCATCCTTCGGTTGCTTCACCGCGCCTTTTGCGCCAACCTTCACCTTTTCCTCCACAAATGTATTCCATGCGTGGCATCCCGGACACTGTCCCTGCCATTTTGCAGATTCATATCCACATTCTTTACAAAAAAATATCTGTTTTTCCTTCGCTGCCATTGATTTCTCCTTATATATAAAAGAGCTGCCATACCAGACATATCATGTCCGGTGCGACAGCCCTGTCATTTCATCGAATTAGATTTTCTCTACAAGAATATCTACCATCTTAGATGGTTCCAGCTCTACACTCAGATTCAGTTTGCCACCAAGGTTTGTCTTCATCTTACCAACATATACCTTGTCAATATGAATCTTGTATTCCTTCTCAGCCTCTAATTCCAGCGTGATCTGGGAATCTTCTTCGCCTTCTACCACAAAATTCACTGCCTTATCTGTCGCGCGGAAGTCATGTACAACAGTACCGGGTACGGATTCGTATACAAACATTCCATTTCTTTCCAACTTTGTAATCTCACGGAAAGTTTTAATCTTATAGCTGTCACCCTGATACTGGAAACCATCTTTCTTTGTCTTCGTTGCCAACGCAAAATTGCCAAAGCTCAAGGCTCCTGTCTCTTCTTCGCGGATCAGTTCATCAATCACTGCCATATTCTGTTCCTCCGTATTGTATTTTATCGTATCTCGAATTCATTCTTGCTTAATTCTTTTTCATTATACAACAATTTTACATAAATTTCTACAAATTCTTACGTGAAATTTGTACATATTTATTATTTCTTTGTGAACACGACTTTACCATCCACTACGGTCATGCTTACCTTGTCGGATGCCTGAATCTTTCCAGACAGAATTTCCTCCGCAAGAGAATCTTCGATATAATTCTGAATTGCACGTTTTAATGGCCGGGCACCATATTTCTTATCATAGCCCTTCTCAAAAATAAAATTCTTCACTGTGTCGCCATAGGTAAGTGTAATATCCATCTGTTTTGCCAGACGGTTCTTCAGTTCCTTCAGCATGAGCGCAGCAATTCCCTTGACATCCTCTTTCGAGAGCGCACGGAATACAATAATGTCATCGATACGGTTCAGGAATTCCGGTTTAAACAGCCGTTTTACTTCCTCCATGACATTATTCTTCATATCTTTATGCTCGGACTCTGCATTTTCCACGTTTGAAAATCCCAATTTTTTCGGGTCAACAATACGCTGTGCTCCGGCATTACTTGTCATAATGATGATCGTATTCTTGAAATCCACCGTTCTTCCCTGGGAATCTGTGATGCGTCCATCATCAAGTACCTGCAGCAGTACGTTAAATACGTCTGGATGCGCCTTCTCAATCTCATCAAACAAAATTACAGAATATGGATTCTTTCGTACCTGTTCTGAAAGCTGTCCGCCCTCTTCGAAGCCAACATAACCCGGAGGTGAACCAATCATCTTCGATACACTGTGTTTCTCCATATATTCAGACATATCTACACGGATAATCGCATTTTCATTGCCAAACATGGCTTCTGCAAGTGCCTTGGAAAGTTCTGTCTTACCTACACCCGTTGGTCCAAGGAACAAAAATGATCCAATCGGACGTTTCGGATCTTTCAATCCCACTCTGCCGCGGCGGATTGCCTTTGCCACAGTTTCCACCGCCTCATTCTGTCCCACCACGCGCTTATGCAGAATCTCTTCCAGCTTCAGCAATCGCTGAGACTCTGTCTGTGTAATCTTACTGACCGGGATTTTTGTCCATACAGAAACAACATCTGCGACATCATCTTCTGTCACGAGCATCTGCTCCTGCTCCTTTTCACGCATATTATGTTTCGTCTTTTCGATCTTTTTATCTGTCTTATCCAGATCTTTCTTTAACGCCTGTGCTGCTTCAATATCGCCCTCTGCAAGTGCAGTCTCCAGCGCTTCTTCCAGATTATGACGTGTTTCCTCCGCCTTCTTCGCCGTCTTATTTCCCGCAAAGATGCCCAGTTTCTTTCTCGAAGCTGCCTCATCGATCAAATCGATGGCTTTGTCCGGCAGGAATCGGTCATTGATATAGCGGATCGCATAATCCGTCGCCGCCTCTAATGCATCATCCGAGATAGCTACCCCGTGATGCTCCTCATACTTACTACGCAAGCCCTGTAAGATAGCAATCGTCTCCTCGCGCGTCGGTTCTTCCACATATACTGGCTGGAACCGTCGCTCTAACGCCGCGTCCTTCTCGATATACTTCCGGTATTCTGTCCGCGTTGTCGCACCAATCATCTGCACTTCACCACGGGATAATGCCGGTTTCAGAATATTGGATGCGTCCATAGCGCCCTCTGCACCACCTGCGCCAATCAGCGTATGCAATTCGTCCACAAACAAAATCACATTACCAGCCGCACGTACCTCAGCGATCACACGTTTGATACGTTCCTCAAATTCACCACGATATTTGGAACCTGCCACCATACCAGACAGATCCAGACTTAAAATACGCTTGTCTGCCAGAATCTCCGGTACTGTACCAGATGCAATCATCTGTGCCAGTCCCTCTACAACTGCTGTCTTACCAACGCCCGGTTCTCCGACCAGGCATGGATTGTTCTTCATACGACGACACAAAATCTGCATCACGCGTTCCACTTCTGCATTTCTTCCGACAACCGGATCTAACCGGTCTTCGCGCGCAGCTTCCGTCAGATCACGGCTGTATTGCTCCAGAGTCGGATACGAAGATTTCTTCTTGTTCTTTGGGTTGCTTAACGCACCAAGCTCTCGTTTCGCCTGTGTCATATCCATGCCAAGCGCCACTAATGTGTCCACAAATGTTTTCTTTAAATTGACTGCCATTGAATTCAAAAGCTTGATTGCAAGTGTGTCTTCGGATTTTAAAATGGCAAGCAGCATATGCTCCGTACCGATCTTCTCGTTACGCAGCCTGTCTGCTTCCTTTTCTGCCTGTTCTAAAAGTGTACTCAGCTTGTCTGAATAAACAAGCGTCTTTATCTTATTCGTTCCACTGTTTTGTTCCAGATATTTCAAAACAAAGGATTCGTCCGCTCCATTTTCTGCGAGGATCTTCCACGCAGTCACCCACGGACAGCTCAGCATACCATAGAGCAGATGCTCCGTGCCGATATAACTGAACTTCATCTGATGGGCAGTCTCCTCCATGACAGCAAGCACTTCCTGCGCCTGCTCTGTATATTCTAGTCTCATGTTTCCTTATTACCTCCATGTGCAATGTCGCCAAATTCTTTATACATATCCGTTATAATCTGGTGCATTTCAGCAAGACTGATATCTTTGCATATTGCCTCCGCAACCAGCATCTGCATATCCAGATTGACCTTTTCCAGCTGCTCCTTGCGCGATTCTACCGTCACGCAGACAACAGCTCCTTTTCTACGATCAAGTTTCAGATATCCGTCATTTCGAAGTAATGCATATGCTTTGTTCACTGTGTGCATATTCACACCGATATCTTCCGCCAATTGCCGAACTGACGGCAACGACTCACCATTCTTGATTTTATCCTGTGCAATTCCCAGTATGATCTGATTCCGCAACTGCATATAAATTGCCTCGTTGCTGTTAAAATCAAGTTCAATGAACATAAAATTCCTTCTTCCTAATTACTGTTCATCGATGGCCTTACCAATATCATGTCGCATATATTTGTTCGCAAACTGAATCCATTCAGTTGCTTTGTATGCGTTCGCACGTGCCTCTACCAATGTCTTACCCTTCGCTGTCACACCTAATACACGGCCACCGTTTGTTACAATTCCTTTATCCGTCTGCTTGGTTCCTGCATGGAATACATAGTATCCGTCCTTATCCTTAAATGTATCCAGACCTTCAATCACAAATCCCTTATCATAATGCTCCGGATATCCATCCGATGCCAGAACAACACAGACTGCTGCCTGCTCGTCAAACTCCAGTTCAACCTCGTCAAGACGGCCATCGATACAAGCTTCCATCACATCAATGATATCGTTCTTCATACGCGGAAGTACGACCTGCGCCTCCGGATCACCAAATCTCGCATTGTATTCCAGTACACGCGGTCCATCCGGTGTCAGCATCAAACCGCAGAATAAGATTCCTGTGAAATCTCTGCCCTCTGCCTTCATCGCATCCATCGTCTTCTGGTAGACATGTTCCTTACAGAATTTGTCTACTTCGTCTGTATAAAACGGGCTTGGTGAAAATGTTCCCATACCACCGGTGTTGAGTCCCTGATCGCCATCCTTTGCGCGCTTATGATCCTGTGCGGACGCCATTGGTTTGATATGCGTGCCATCACAGAAGCAAAGTACAGATACTTCCCGTCCTGTCATAAACTCCTCAATGACGATCTTATCTCCGGCTGAGCCAAACTGCTTGTCGAGCATCAGTGTCTTGACGCCCTCTTTTGCCTCTTCGAGTGTATTACAAATCAATACCCCCTTGCCAAGTGCCAGGCCATCTGCCTTTAATACGATTGGCATCTTGGCTGTCTCCAGATATGCAAGTGCCGCATCTGCATTGTCAAATGTCTCATATGCTGCAGATGGGATTCCATATTTCTTCATCAGATCCTTGGAAAATGCCTTTGAACCCTCGATAATTGCCGCATTTGCTCTCGGCCCAAACACACGGATGCCCGCATCCATAAATGCATCTGCAACACCGGCAACAAGCGGATCATCCGGCCCTACAATTACGAGTTCAATTTCTTTTTCCTTTGCGAATGCAACCAGTTTTTCTGCATCCATCACCGATATATCTACACAGGTTGCAAGCTGCGCAATACCTGCATTTCCAGGAGCTGCATAAAGCTCTGTCACATGTTTGCTCTGACTACACTTCCATGCAATGGCATGCTCTCTGCCACCGCCACCTACGATAAGTACTTTCATGATTTCCTCCTTTATTTGGTTCTATTCCTATGCTTCACCATTTGCGATCATATTGATGGCTGCCGGAAGTAATTTCCACTCAGCCTCTTCCATCACACGTCTCTGCAGGATTTCCGGTGTATCTCCCGGCTTTACCTCCACTGCTTTCTGCAGAAGAATCGGGCCAGTGTCTGTTCCCTTATCCACATAATGTACGGTCGCACCTGTCAGCTTGACACCACGGGCAAGTGCTGCCTCATGCACCTTCAATCCATAATACCCTGTTCCGCAGAACGACGGAATCAGAGATGGGTGAATGTTGATAATCTTGTTCTCATATTCTTCGATCATAGCCTCTGGAATTACAACCAAAAATCCCGCAAGCACGATCAGATCCGGCTTGTATGAACGAATCGTATCAAGCAGCCCTTCATTAAATGCAGCACGGTTCTCGTAATCCTTCGGGGATACAACCTTGGCATCAATGCCAGCTTTCTCCGCACGCTCCAATGCGCGCACGCCGTAATTGTTGCTGATCACGCCGACCAGCTCTGTATTCGTGATCGTCCCATCTGCCACAGCATCAATGATCGCCTGCAGATTTGTTCCGCCACCGGACACACACACGACAACTCTTAGCATAATTCGACTCCTTTTTCTCCTGCCTTTGTCTCACCGATCACCCACGCCTTATCGCCGGTCTTCTCCAGAGCAGCAAGTGTTTTATCTACATCGGCAGCATCTACAGCAAGTACCATACCGATACCCATATTATATGTGTTGTACATCATCTTCTCTTCAATATCACCAGTCTTTGCCAGAAGCTTGAAGATTGCCGGTACCTCATAGCTGTCCTTCTTCACGCTTGCAACGATTCCGTCTGGCAGCATACGTGGAATATTCTCATAGAAACCACCACCTGTAATATGGCTGCATCCCTTGATCGTCACGCCTGCTTCCTTCACACTACGGAGTGCCTTCACATAGATTCTTGTCGGAGCAAGCAACGCCTCACCAAGTGTAGTTCCAAGTTCATCATAATAGGTAGAAAGGCTTTCCTTTGTCATGTCAAATACTTTACGGACAAGAGAGAATCCGTTGCTATGTACACCTGTCGATGCAATACCGATCAAAACATCGCCCGGTTTAATATTCTGACCTGTGATCATATCTTTCTTATCGCAGACACCGACTGCAAATCCTGCGAGATCATATTCGTCTTCCTGCATCAGTCCCGGATGCTCAGCTGTCTCACCACCGATCAGAGCAGCATCTGACTGTACACAACCCTCTGCGACACCACTGACGATCGTTGCAATCTTCTCTGGATAATTCTTTCCGCATGCAATATAGTCAAGGAAGAACAATGGCTCCCCACCTGCACAGGCAATATCATTGACACACATTGCAACTGCATCAATACCGATTGTATCATGCTTATCCATCACCATCGCAAGCTTCACTTTCGTTCCGCAGCCGTCTGTACCGGATAACAAAACAGGCTCTTCCATATCCTTGATCGTGCTTAACGAAAATGCTCCGGAAAATCCACCAATATTGGTCAGCACTTCTTTTCGCATCGTCTTCTTGATATGCTCTTTCATCAATTCCACAGACTTGTAACCTGCCTCGATATCAACGCCAGCTTTTTTGTAATCCATAATCTTATCCTCCTGTTTGGGCGAACCCTGTCTTCTTTTCATACTCGATAATTATAGTCGATATAGAACAGTTTGTAAACCTTGAAAATGTGTATTTTTTATGTCGGATTTTGTTGAATTTTCGATGTATATATGCTACTTTTATATATGGGTGTTACTATTTTATTATCAGGTCTTTGTGCACAGGGTCTGTGCCGCGATAAAGACTTTCGGGGGTGTAATAATTTTATGAAGAAAAGCAACAAACGTCTAAACATCGGTTTTTTCACTTGTCATCTGGATAACGACTACGCTTACGAGGTTTGTAAAGGTGTCGATTATGCAGCAAAGGAACTCGACGTCAATCTGATCGTCTTTCCGGGCATGTACATGAACGCATCGTATAACGATCCAAAAAATGCACGGTTTGATTACCAGTATAATTCTATTTTTTATTATGCATCCAAACATACGCTGGATGCCCTGATCGTTTCGATCGGCTCGATTGGAAGCTTCCTGTCTGAAAATGATATGATCGCATTTTTAAAGAATTTTAATATTCCAATCCTCACGATCGAGATTGAAGTTCCAGGCTATCCGTATCTGTATACGGAGGGGCGTACCGGCATGCGGCAGGCAATCGAGCATCTGATCACGGAACATCATAAGACCAAAATCGGTTTTGTCAGCGGAAGAAGGGAAAACGCGGACGCAAAAGAACGTCTGGATACCTACTGTCAGGTTTTGATGGATTACAACATTCCAGTAGAAGAAGACCGTATTGTATATGGAAATTTCTCAGAGTTTACGGAGGATATCGTAAATAATCTGCTGGACGCAAACCCAGATCTGGAAGCGATCGTCTTCGCAAATGATTCAATGGCAATTGGTGGTTACAACGCCATCAAGGCCAGAGGGCTGGAAATCGGCAAGGACATTCTTGTCACCGGTTATGACGATGCTCCGGCAGCACTTGTCTTAGATCCGCCGCTCACAACCGTTCATAACCATATCATCGACATGGGCTACCATGCCGTATACGAAGTATTGAATTTACTCGACCACGGAAACACGAGTACAAGCATTTTAAGCTCCAGTCTGATCGTGCGTTCTTCCTGTGGCTGCGGTCATTATAAGTTAAATAATGTAAAAGAACTGGCTTCAGTTTTCGCAGCAAACGATCTGAATAAGGCAAAAAAATATGTCTTAAATTATCTGTTCGGTGATTACAAGGATAACTTCTACTTCGAGGAACTAATTGACCGGTTCTCAGAGCCACTGGAGCTGATCTTAAAACCGGTTGCTGACGGTTCCATGACATTTGATGCTGCTGCAATTTCCGGCAGCCTGCTGGCTTTGATCGACACCGATTTTGTCGACCTGTATTTCAGCAACGACAAGCTCACCCACGCGATCCGCGAGTTAAACCAGTTACTCTGCTCTCTCGCGGATGACAACAACCGGTGCAAGATTATGCGGTTATTTAACCGACTTTATTCTGATATGCTGGCAAAATCGTCCAACACCTTATACAACACGATACACGATCACAAAAAGGCCGTGTGGTCCTCTATGTACATTACAAGAGATACGCTGACTTATAGCGACGACGAGGAATCCTGTTTCCGCCTCATTATGGATAAATTACAGGATGCACACTTCATAAGTTCCTATATGTATATTTACGAGGAACCTGTCATGCTGTTGTCTGACGGTTCATGGAAGATTCCAAAAAACCTTTATCTGCAGGCATGTAACAACAACGGAAAAACCGTATATTTAAGTGGCGACGACCGGTTAATCTCTTCGGATAAGGTTTTCTTCAACCAGTACACATCCTATGACCGTCGACGCACGCTCGTGATCACGCCGCTGTTTACAAACAATATCCAATACGGATTGTTTGTTGGCGAGATTGGCATTGAACATTTCCAGAATATCTATCCGAACAGTTTACAGCTTGCTACTTCATTGAACTTTATCTCTCTGATGAAGCAGCAGCTTCTCACACAGAGCAAGCTTGCCAGTTCCGCATCTGAGCTGAGCGAGAAAAACAAACTGTTAAACAAGCTGTCGATTACAGATGGACTGACTGGAATCAACAACCGCCGCGGATTCTTAGACAGTGTACAGCAGCTTGTCAACTCCTCCTACAATGAAGGAAAACCCGCCATGCTGCTGTTCGCAGATATGGATAATCTAAAGCAGGTCAACGACCGTTTCGGGCACAAAAATGGCGATTATGCAATCAAGAGTATCGCCCAGATTTTGCAACAGAGCTTCGAGACAGACGACGTCATCGGACGGATCGGCGGCGATGAATTTGTAGCGTTCTGCTTCTTAGATGATCCACATACGCCGGAGCATTTGTGCGATAAAATAAAAACGCTCTCCGAACATCTCAATGAGACGAATGGAAAGCCATATTATGTCGATATCAGTTTAGGTGTTTCTACCTTCATCTGTAATCCAACCTTGAACATCGAGGATGTCCTGCATCAAGCAGACGAATCGCTGTATGAACACAAGAAAAATAAACGAAAAGATGTATTGAAGCCAGTTTAAAAGCTGGCTTCATAAATCTGTTTTGTCACATCTGCTTTATTCATTGAATAAATATGTACGCCGGCAACGCCGTGTTTCTTGAGATCCAGAATCTGATTCACGGCATATTCAATGCCGGCTTTCTTCATATCCTGCGGATTCTCACCGTACTTCGCAATCATATTACTCATTTCTACAGGAACCGAAGAACCAGACAATGTCACACTCGTACCGAGCTGCTTTGCCGCCGTCACAGGCATGATGCCTGCATGTACCGGGATATCAATGCCTGCCTTCTCCAGCTTATCCATGAAAGAATAAAACGCATTGTTATCAAAAAACATCTGCGTGATCAGACAGTTCAAACCAAGATCTACCTTCTGCTTCAAATGCATAATATCTTCTTCCTGATTTTTAGACTCCGGGTGTACCTCCGGATAACAGGCACCCGCAATAAAGAAATCTCCATTTTTCTTGATCTCCGGGATCAAATCCGTCGCATATTTAAAATAACGCCGGTCAAACTCCTCCTGTGACATCGTTCTTGGCTTATCACCACGCAATGCCAGAATGTTCTCCACGCCCTTCTTTTTTAACTCAAACAGCAATGCACGAAGACTTGCTTCGTCCATACCTACCGCCGTCATATGTGCAAGAGCTTCCACCTCGCAGATATTCTGAATATATGCTGCAATCGTTGCCGTTTTCTTGCTGTTACTGCCGCCCGCTCCATAAGTCACGCTGATAAAATCCGGTTTTAATGTTTTGATTTCATCCAATGTTTTATAAATCTGATAGATATCATCATCCCGTTTCGGTGGAAATACCTCGCATGAAAATACGACGCCTTTATGTTCCTTTTCCTGTATCATGTCATTCTCCTTTTGTATTCCTTAGTATGCTTCTGGATTTGCCATCAACAGCAGCTTATCATATAATTCCGGTGCTTCCTTTTTCAGGCTCACCGGTTTGAAATCATTGTTTAAGAAACAATGCGCCGTCGTTGCCGTATGTTTCACCGTCTTCATCTCTGCATCATAGATTTTGTAGCTGATATAAAACTTATACGCACTCACCTTATAAATATCCGGCACTACCTTTACCACTTCTCCAAATTTCAGGCTCTCCGTGAATTTCTCAGATAACTCCAGCACAGGAATCATATATCCCATGCGTTCTAACTCCGCATATGGCAGTCCGTAATATGCCATCATATCAATCCGGCAGTCTTCCAGAATCCGCGCATAGTTTGAATGATGTACAACCCCCATCCGGTCTGTCTCGTAATAATGGATCATTCTTTCATAATATGGATATCTTGTCATGACTTCTGTTCCTTTTCTTCTTTTCCTGCTTCCTCTTCATATTCCAGTTTCACAGGCTTCTTTTTCGCTGCCGCAAGTTTTACCTTATTCTTCTCATCATATAACTCATTGGAAAGAAGCTGTCCAAGCTCCAGAATCTGTGCGTAACGTTCTTCCTTACTGAGTTCCTTTAAATTACCCATCAGCTCTGCCTTGTTTTCCGCTACGATCCGTGTCTTTTCTTCCAGCGTCTCTACCATCTTGGCATACTGCTGTTTTACCAGATCATACGAATCCGCCAGCAGATCATTGACCTCAGTGAGCATCTCATCTGTATAAATCAAAGATGCCGCATAGATATCCCCGGCAGTCCGCAGTGCTTCCCGATCCTCCGGCTCCAGGTCTCCCGGATGAAACGCCGGAAGTGTAGACATGCGCTTCGTCACACGGATACGGCTTGCGCTCTGTTCCGCCTGCGTCAGAATTTCTTCCGCTTCCTTCTTTGCCTCTGTTATGATCTTTCCTTTTCGGTCATTCACTTCCCGGTAGATTTTCAACTCACCCTGTACGATATTTTCTAATTCCCGCAGCAATCGTATTGTTTCTTCTTTGTTAACTGATACCTTACCTGCTGCAAACGGAACATTTTGTCCATTCTCGACACTGTCGATCAACTGCTCTATAATCTGATCTGTTCTTCCTTTTTCTATCATTGTTTTTGTCTACTTTCTTCTATATTTCATTGCGTCTTTTGCAAAACTCATTTTAATATACAAGCTTTTATTTTATATTTCAACCCTTTTGCATCGGAAATGAGACACAGGAATGGAATACAGCATCCGCTTCAAACATCTGCAAGCTGCCTTCCAGCTGCTTTACAATATGCCGAACACTTTTCAGTCCAATCCCATGCCGCTGTTTATCTTTCTTCGTAGATTGCAGTTTGGGATTGTGATGCAGTGCCTCTGCATCTACTGTATTGGTGATATCAATATAATACATGCCCTTTTCTTCATACATTTCAAGCTGCACTTTGCGTAGTTCCGCCTTCTCCGCAGCTTCCATCGCATTGTCCAGCAAATTGGATAACAGGATTGCCACATTCATGCTATTTTCCTGCGGCACCTCTCCACTGATATGCATATCAAGCGCGACCGCATGCTGCTCCGCATAACTCAATTTATCATTCAGCACAGCATTAATCTCTCCGCTCGATTCATAATGGATCAGATCCATCTTTAATTGACGATCCAAAATCTCTACCAGATGCAGCCTTGCCTGCTCATACTCTGCATTTTCAAGATACCCTAAAATAATCAGCAGATAAGACTTCAAATCATGATTCAGCCGCCTCGTCCGCTCATACAACTCACTCGTTTTCGAATACATTGTCCCTTCATGATCAAGCTGTTTGTTCAGGATTTCATTTTCCTCCGTATAATGCTGCGATTTAAAAATCGCATACAGACAACTCGCAATCAGAATTCCTGCAAGCAGCAGCACAACCAAGAAGATGATGATCCATGTATGTTCATGCTCTTCCGTCTCCGGATTCTGAACCAGAAGCGCCAGCAAACATGCCAATCCGAGTGTCAAAGCGCACGCCAGCACAACAACCAGTTTTTTAAGAAATTGCATGGTACATCCTCCTCACATACTTCGCATGCATCTCCCTTACATGCTCTGTATATTTTCGGCTCACAGGGATTGGCGTCCGATCATCCAGCAATACCCGCTTCGTATTGATCGAATAGATGTCACGGATGTTCACGATATACCCGACATGTGTGCGTACAAATCCATAACGCTCCAGCCGTTCACAAAAATCTGAGATTTTCGCACGGATGATCCGGTCATCTTTTCTGCGGAAATGTATGATAACATAATGTCGCTGGCTTTCCATGTATGTAATATCGCTGATTCGGATCTCTGCTTCATCTTTTTCTATAAATATCTCTCCATACAGGGATTCTTCCCGAATCTCTTCAATTGCACAAAGAAGTGCCTCCTCCAATTCTATGTGAAGGCGCTCCTTCCGAATAAACCGGAATGGTCTGTAATGAATCGCTGCAAACACCATATCTGCATGGTTTGTTACGAAGATCACTTTCACCCGGCGCTCCGTTTGTTCCAGCCGTCTCGCAATCTCCATCCCATCAATTCCCGGCATGTCAATATCCAGAAACAAAATATGCATGTCCTGTACAAGTGCAAAGTTCTTCAGAATATCATTTCCGCTTTTAAACGTCTGAATCTGATAGGTGCATCCCTTTTCCCTTGCTTTTTCTTCCAGAAGCAGGAGTTCCCGGTTTATGATCTCTATATCCTTATCATTGTCGTCACATACCGCTATCTTTAATATCATATCTAAAACTCACATTATCATTACTAATCTATATAACTGATCAAATCTGCCGTCTCTTTTCTTGGTGTGGCATCCGGTGTAAATTTCGGGAATCCGATCGGAATCAGGGCTGCCACTGTCTTTCCTTCTTCCAGTCCAATCACTTCTGCAACCTTTGCATCGTCAAATACACCCATGATGCAGCTTCCAACCCCCTTATCATAAGCAGCCAGACTGAATGTCATTGCCGCAATGCCTGCGTCAAACATCTCCCAGCCAGCGCCTTTACTTGTGGAAAAGCTTCCATCCTTCTCATATCCACATCTGCCATTGACCTGTGTCAGCACAACCAGATTTTTACACTTAGACAGCGTTTTGGCATTGTGCTCAAATCCAAGCAGACAGTTGTCGCAGATCTTCTTAATGATTTCTTCATTCTGAATCAATATGTAGCGAAGTGTCTGTGTATTCTTCCATGTCGGAGCCATCTTCGCTGTGTCAATGATCTCTTCAAACAGTTCATGGCTGATCAGCTCATCTGTATACCGTCTCACACTTCTTCTTGTCTTTAATCCTTCTAATAATTCCATCGTTTCGTCCTCCTAATATTTTATTTTTGCTTGAATCTATATTCAAGTTATGGTACTCTAATCACTGCGTAAGTCAGATAAGTGATTGCGGCTGCCACATCGGCAGGTGAGGAAAGTCCGGGCTCCATAGGGCAGGATGCCGGATAACGTC
>DHJV01000142.1 GCA_002404515.1 Lachnospiraceae bacterium UBA4711
GTAAATCCGCCGGTATGTGTCGATAATACAGCGGATGGCAGAATGATCGTCTCCACGCCACATGCCGAAATAATTGGAAGTGCAACCGTAAGGGAGCACTGTCCCATACAGGAAATATCCTGAATTGTCAAAACTATTTTATCTGTCATGTCAAACTCCTCTTTTTTATTTTTTCTAACTATATAGTCACATTGACCTTATGTAAATCTCCAATCACAAATTATATAAAAATGTCAGATTTACAAAAATATAAATATAGTATATACTTTTGAGATAGAGAACATCCAATTACATACCATATTCCGGCATTATTCATCTTACAATGTCAGAATACACAAAAAGGAGCTTATCATGTTAACCTACTCATTCGATAAACGCGGCGATCAGAGCTTATACGAATACCTTTATAACTGCATGAAAACTGACATTATAAATGGTGTTTTATCCCCGAACGAAAAGCTGCCATCCAAGCGAGCATTTGCAAGCAATCACGGCATCAGTATCGTTACCGTTGAGAACACATATGGGCAGCTCATGGCAGAAGGATACATCTATTCCAAACCCAAAAGCGGTTTCTTTGTTTCGCCGATACAAAGTCAGATTGTTTCTGTAAATAGTGAATCTGACCTTATTGCTACACAGAATTCTTCCGACTATGACAATTCCATCAACCTGATTTCCAATCATACAGCGCCAGAGAATTTTCCATTTTCTATCTGGGCGAAGCTGACACGCCAGATCTTAAACGACCAAAGTCCGAATCTGTTAACGCCTCCGCCCGCCGGTGGTGTACCGGAATTACGTGCTGCCATCGCCAAACATCTGCACGAGTTTCGCGGTATCAACGCATCCCCGGAGCAGATTATGATTGGTGCCGGAACGGAATACCTGTATGGACTGATCGTACAACTGCTTGGGCGGGATCGTGTGTACGGATTAGAAAATCCAAGTTCCAAGAAGATCCGCAGCATCTATGAGGCGCTCGGTGTGAAAGTTGCACCACTCGAAATGGACGAGGAAGGGATTCAGCTTGACGCCCGGAATCTGACGGTTCCCGATATCATCCAGATATCGCCATCCCACCATTTCCCGACCGGTATTGTAACCTCCGTCAGCCGGAGATACGGGCTTTTGCAATGGGCGAACGAATCAAATTCCCGCTATATCATCGAAGATGATTTCGACAGTGAATTCCGTCTGCAGGGAAAGCCGATTCCTTCCCTGTTCTCGATGGATACCACAGACAAGGTTATCTATTTTAATACTTTCACCAAAAGCCTTGCTTCTACGATCCGCATCAGCTACATGGTTCTGCCCAAATCCCTGCTGCACCTATATTATAGCAAGCTTGGATTTTATGCCTGTACGGTATCAAATTTTGAACAGTACACACTCGCCGCCTTTATCCGCGAGCAGTATTTTGATAAACACATCAATCGTATGCGGAACCACTATCGCAGTCTGCGTGACGAGCTGATTGCCGGACTTTATAAGAGTCCGCTTGCAGGAGCGATCACAATCAGCCAGGAAAATGCAGGATTGCATTTTCTGTTA
Source organism: Lachnospiraceae bacterium UBA4711 (assembly GCA_002404515.1). Taxonomy (GTDB): domain Bacteria; phylum Bacillota; class Clostridia; order Lachnospirales; family Lachnospiraceae; genus Coprococcus_C. The sequence goes on from DHJV01000142.1 coordinate 1,555, forward strand.
CATGTTGACAGTAAAAAAAGTGATCAGGAACTGCAGATGCTCGCCAAAGCAAATGATATCACACTGGCATTTGTTTCCGATTATTATAGTTTTGATTTCAAATCAGATATAAGCCGTTATGACCATACTGCTATCATCAACTATTCCGGGCTCAATACGGACGATATACCTGTCGTAATCGAACGACTCAGCAAAGCATGGAGCGAATCCCTCTAATAAGTTGTGGAATCATCCATTTTTTATCCGGTGTGCATATACATTTTTTAAATGTATATTTCTTTCGTAAACAACAAATGTTATACTTATACTTATCTTTTTATATTCAAACACAAAGGAGGATGTTATGTTCGCTTATAATCTCTGGCAATGGATTGCCTTTTTTATCATTTACTGCCTGATCGGCTGGATTGGTGAAAGCCTATATGTATCATGGGAACACCGCAAATGGGTCAATCGAGGATTCCTGCATGGTCCATTCCTTCCCATCTACGGATTTGGTGCTGTAATCATTCTGATCTCCACCATCCCCGTCCGTAACAACTACTTTTTGATTTTCCTGTTCGGCATGCTCGGTGCTACCTTGCTTGAATATTTCACAGGATGGGCGATGGAACAGATCTTCCATGTAAAATACTGGGACTACTCCTACGACTTCTGTAACCTGCATGGTTATATCTGTCTTGGCTGTTCCCTGACATGGGGTGTCTGTGCGTTACTTCTGACCGGACTTGTACACAAGCCGATTGAAAAGCTTGTATTATCACTTCCGTCTGTACCGCTGATGGTCGTTGATATTGTATTCGCCGTTTATTTCATCTGGGATATGATCACATCCGCCCAGGAGGCGTTCGACCTGAAGAAGATCATCCTCGAAAACGAAGAGGTACAGCGCATGCAGAAGCGGCTCGATGTCGTACTCGCATTTGCAGAGGATGACAAGACAAAGTTCCAGGATTACCTCAAGGAAAAGGGATTGGAGTTTAACAAGAGTAAGGAAGAGCTTACTGAAGAATTTCAGAACCGGCTCCAGGCAGCCAAGGATCGTGTCGAGCACCGTTCACAGAAAGCGCGCAAACATGCAACCCGCATCCTGCGTCGTAACCCGGGTTCTGTATCCTTCAAGCATAAGGCAGAATTTGAAGCGATCAAAGAGCACATTAACGAACTTAGAAAAACAAAATAATGTAGAAAACGAAAAATCCAGGCGTTCCTCTTACAAGGATGCCTGGATAAATTTTACGAATTCTTCCCGCGGAATCGGCTTCGAGAAGTAATATCCCTGAATATATTCACACTTAAGATCCGAAAATAGCTTCAACATCTCTGCTGTCTCCACACCTTCGACTACAATCTTCATATCCATTGCCTTGATCATGTTGATCGTGTTCGTCAGCACAATTCCAAGCTTCGGATTATCATACAGTTCTGTAAATGTACGATCTAACTTGATAATGTTAAATGGCAGTTTCACAATCCGCTGCATGTTAGAATACCCGGTTCCAAAATCATCCAGGGAGAATTTCAGCCCCCACTCAGCCAGATCTTCAATATTATTTTCCAACGCCTGCTGGGAAATGGATGCGGCTGTCTCTGTAATCTCCAGATTGAGCTGCTCCGGCTGTACCCCATACCGTTTCAAAATATTCATAATATGATCTGCCAGCTTTGGCTGCATACACTGTACCACCGACAGATTCACTTCAATATAGGAAAGCCCTAGCTTCTTATACTCTTCACTTGCAATAAACGCACATACCTGTTCCAGAACGAAATCACCGATCTTATGAATCGCACCACTCTTCTCTGCTGCCGGGATAAAGAGCTCCGGTGAGACAAATCCGTATTTCTCATCCTTCAGCCGGATCAATGCCTCCGCCGAATGGAAGCACTTGTCTTCCACCGAATAAATTGGCTGATAATATACTTCGAACCGTTGATTTGATAATGCCGCTTCAATAATCGCATCCATATCGTGCATCATGTCATAATGCAGCCGTTTCAACAGCTCCGAAGCCGCCATAATGTCACCGGTAAACGGAACTTCCTGCAAGGTATCTCCAAATGCCATCAGCGTATCCACATCCGAGATATCATCCGGACAATCTGCAATGCAGACATTCGTAATCATATTGACTGCCATCTGATTGATAACAAAATTTTCTTTCATGATCTGGTTTATTTTACCCGCCACGTCCCAGACCTGATTAAACCGGTTTTCCTCTATCACAAACCGAAATTTTCCTTGTTCCAGATAATACATTTCCGCGTTTAGTTTTTTCTCTTTGTCAAGCTGCATCATATATTTTGCAACACCTGCCATGACCTGCATGCACTTCCCATAGCCAAGCAGTTCACGCACAGCCGGATAATTTGTTATGTTGATCATGACAATCCGCATCGGTTTTTTCGTATTAAACGAATGCTTCATATCTTCCATGTATGCCGTAATCTTGTTCAAACCGGTTACAACCTCTATCCGTTCCTCTGGGCGTTGCAGCATGAGTGAAATAAACAACAGGCCAATCGCCATACAAAGCATCTCCACCAACGCAGTCGGATAAAAATATTGTATGACCACACCCATAATCTCAGCAGCAAACACTATTCCAAGAGACACCAGATACCTGCGCCGGAACATTTTCCGATGTATGCCCAGATAAATCAATCCATAAATCAGATAAATCACCGCACATGCGTATAACAAAGTAAAATATTTTCCACGCGTATATTCATATTCCGCATTAAAATAGAAAATCCATTTTGTCGCAGGGCTGCTCAAAATAAGTCCGGTTATTACCAACACCGGAAATGATGACAAAAAAGCAAGCAGCCGTTTTGCCTTAAACAAATGCCAGGTATCTGTTATGGCAACAATATAGGTAATATAAAACGGCATTGCAAAGCTATGAAGCACCAGATACCCCATATGCGCCACGTATTTGGGAAACAATTGCTGTACACCCAGATTATCCAGATGAACCGCCCAGATGTCAAACAGAATCGTCAGCCAGGCTACTACCAACACTTCCAAAAAAGAGCGATTCACTTTTCCCTTGATCATCCGTCTGAGAACAGTCGTAATGATCAAAATAGAAATAATTAATATCGCACAATAATCATAAACGACATTTTTATAAACGCTTTCCATAGCCCCTCTTCTTTCGCTCCCATACATTTCTTACAAATCCGGATATAAGAAATGTATCACATCATCCGCCTGCATCTCCTGCAAATGATACGGGTCTGCCTCCTCATCTGTATACCATCGCATACTGACCGAATCCTCCAAATAAAAATATCCGACTCCGCATTCCGGATATCTGGCATACCATGCCGGATATTTCCGCTTCATCACCTGCTCAGCAAGCATCACTGCCTCGCTTTTCGTGCCATCTGCCAGATACGTCCCACAGATACGCACACCTGGCGGACTTGCATGTACAAGCAGAACACTTCCATCCCTGCAACGTCCCAGGCTCATCCAGACGTGTCCTTCCATACTGCATATATCACCGGGGCGATAATCCCCCTGCACCAGACAGCCCCAGCCACGTGCTGCACAGGCACATGCGATTTTCGATGCTCCGGTCACATATCCGGTTCCGCCATTTCTGGTATGAAATACATTGTAAAGCAGCCAGCCGATATAACCGGAACAATCCAATCCATCATGACTCTGATACCGGGTCTGATCAAAATCATACGTTTCCGTCTGCCGCGCCGCGTATTCTGCCCATCGTTTCGACACACCAAGTGTCACAGCTTCTTTTCCTGCTCCTGCATCCTCCTGATTCCAGCCACCGCCCCAGATATACATCGTCTGTCCGACCGGAAGCAGCGATGTCCGAAGCAGCCGCTCCATTGAAAACTCCCGCAGATGCTCTGGCTGCGGTCTATGTAACACAAGACTCATCAAAATCCCTATTGCGAAAAGCAGGATGCCTGCTGCACCCTGCCTGCTGCGCGTTGAACTACCCATATACCCTCTTTTTACATGTCTTTCATTCAAACATATGAGAAAGTCCCAGCGCAATATTACTTTCTTTTACTTACAAAGTTCTGCCACAACGGCGTTGATCACCTTGCCGTCTGCCTTGCCCTTCAACTGTGGCATAACCGTCTTCATGATCATGCCCTTATTCTTCGTAGCGATCACATCGGCACACTTCTCTGTCAGGAATGCCTTTACTTCATCCTCGCTCATCAGAGATGGTGCGTACTCGTTTATCACATCGTAACGTGCCTGATATTCAGCCAGCAGGTCTCCCCGCTCTGCCGGACAGGTATCGATCTGCTCCTTCACCGACTTTAACTCCTTCAGGATGACGCGGTCTACCAGTTCTTCCTTGATGTCATCACGGCAGCCTTCATCAATGGCTACCTTCTTCACTGCGGAAATCAGAGAAGAAATGGAATCCTTTCTTGCCTTGTCTCTTGCCTTCATAGCGGCGATCATGTCTTTCTGTAATGTTTCAAACTGCATAATTTTATTCCTCCCATTCAGTTATAATTAACGGTAATTGCAAAACATCCATTCATTCAACATATATTTCAATATTAATTCATTTTATATACAATGTATTGAAGCTAAGAAGTTCTAGCTGTTCTAATTTACATATTAATATCATACGCCACCGCCGTCAATTCGCAATATGCCGGCTTGTGCAAGCACAGCCGTCGCATTGCTCATTATATCATGTTTCCTTGTATATTTCTATTCATATTTTCAAAGAAACATCGCAAAAAAGAAGCCATCGTATTATGAATTCCATACGACAGCTCTTCTTTTTATTGATCACTTACCAATACATATCTGCAATATACCAGCCTGATCCGTATTTTATTGCTTCCAAATACAGTGTAAATCCGTCCGAATCTCCGTTAACATATATACGAACTGCTATTCCATCCTGATACCCATCGCAATTCAATCCCGAAGATCGACATTCCATTTTAGACGCAGAATCTCCAGAGTCATATATTTCATATCGAATACTATCAATATGCTTATAGACTAATATAATTGCAGCACGAAGTTTTTCAAAATCCTCAACTGCATCTGTGATTGTTTCTTCATCAAGTTCAAGCACTTTTTTATTAAAACATTTTCTTTCAAATTTGTCGGAATCTCCAGATTCAAGGCACGCCACAAATGTCTTTACCAGTTTTTCATAACTAGTATTTTTTGTCGCCCGATTAGCAATCAAAATAATTATCAGCACCTGTACTATCACGATAGGAATAATTATTTTTAATATACTAGTTGAATTTTTCGTTTTCTGCTGAGGATATGAATTCTGTATTATATTGTTATATAATGAATATCCGCATTTTGGGCAGTTCGATGCCCGATCTGACACCTGTTGTCCACATTGAGGACAATTTATTAAAGCCATACGTTGCTCTCCTGATTTATTTATTCAATATTTCTGCTTTCTTTATTTCAAACTCTTCATCCGTAAGGATACCTGAATCTTTCATTTCCTTTAGTTTAAGCAACAAATCAATCTTTTGCTCCTCATTATTCATTTTACTAGATCATACAGATTCAGAATTATAATTAGGCGTAGCATTCGTCTGATAATATGTATTTGTCCCCATGTTATTTGCATTCCAATTATTTTGAGGTATGTTTTTCTCTCCATATTGCTGTTTTTTTATTACATTATTTATCTTATCCTGCATGATAACATCGCCCACAATCACAATAAAAAGCGAAATGATCAAAGATAATATTGCTATATCCGATTCTACGCCATTATTTCTTGCATAAGAATCAATTCTTTGCGCATTTTTATATGTCCAATACAGAAAATAAAAAGGAACAAACATACACAGCAATAATTGATTTGTTGGCGTTTGCTTTGGATCATACGGATCTACATCATTCAAAAACTCCGTCGTTTTATAAATCCAATATAAATAATATATTCCAAATGTAAAAATCAAAAGCAATATAAATTTTAAGATATCTCGATATCCATTCATTGATGTATAATCTGCTACACCAGCATTTCCAGAATAACCTTGGTTTGCATTATTGGTATACCTCGTATATGACATCTGTTGTGGCACACCATTTGAATATCCTACAGTTTGACTTATTCTATTACCGCATCCCGGACAATTTACCGCGCGATCTGATATCTGTCTTCCACACATAGGGCAATTTATTAAAGCCATTACATATCCCTCCTACTCGTATCTTTTCTAATTATGTATTATTCCTTATAATCTTTGATTAGTATCCTGATAGATATCACTGTTAATACGCTCAATCCTATACAAATAACAATATTGACTATCATCTTTACTGTATACTTTGCAATTAACGGTTTACTTGCTTCCGCAATACTCCGCATACTCGCATTATCATAATTAACGGCTTGCGTATAAGCAACCTCATATTTTTCCTTTGCATCTGAGCGTTTACCTGCATTCGCTATGGATCCACATAAGGTAACCACAGCAAAAAATAAAATCAGAATCAGAGCTCCCGCTACGATTTTAATTGTATTCCGGGCTTCATAGATAATATAATTAAAATAATCCTTCACATCCTTAAAAGAAAAATCATCAATGACATCTGTTATTTTTCTCTTATTTAATTTCTCATAATGTGCCCGAACAGGGAATCCGCAATGTTCACAAAACTCATCTTCACTATAAGTATCCTGTCCACATTCCGGACAATGAACTAATGCTCCCATATGTTTTTGTTCAATCTGCCGCTCTACCTGTATTGGTTCATTATTTCCCATATTTACCGGTTGATTCTTTTGTATTACTATGTTTTCCTGTCCCGTAATATTATTCGTCTCAATTTCTAACGGATATCCGCAATTCTCGCACATCGCCTTATGTGCATCCGTTTTCTGACCGCACTCTGGACATATAATTTCATCCGTACCTATATCCATATGTATGCTTGATTGATCAACAGGAAATGGGCATCCACAATTAGGACAGACGTCTAAATTATCCTCTACTTCCATACCACATTCTTCACATATTTTCATGATTTTCAAACCTCCATTAGTATACGTCCTTGAAATATCTTATTTTCCCGCAATACCTACAGTTTTTTCGTTCCTCTGAATTGTATTCTCCGCAATTCTCACATCTCCATGCTCCTTCTTCAGCGGCTATCTCCTTTGATTTCTGAATCTTTTCTTTCATCATATTTACCGTTGTCTCTGTTAGACCAGTTAATTCCTTTTTCTTACGATCATACTCCTGTTGCGATATCGCCCCAGAATCCAAAAGGATTTTATACTTTTCTAGAAGATTAAGTTTTTCAATTTCCGTTACATAATTTTCGTTCTTTTTCATGTGTGGCGAAGATGATAACGTAAATGATCGTTTACTCCAATCTGAGGGATTTGCAGAGCCATATCTTTTGCTATCATTTGCATCATAAGAATACGCATGTTTTTCTATTTCTGGTTTGCAAAGAGCTACGACAACCGCGATCCATCCAAACCAAAATCCCCACCAAAACCAATTTTTATCATACCCCTTGTTATATATAATCCGCCTACAGACAAATCCCCAAATTATTGCAAATATAATTACTAATATAATATAAAATATATAAATCTCCATAAAAAATATTTCTCCTATCATAATTACTCAAACAGTTCCGAGTACTCCAGCATTTCTTTTTAACTAATCTATATACAATTTCATTGCATTATATTTACTCATCACTTCTGTATCTTCTGTATTAAATTCAGATGAAAACGAACTCAAACTTCCAGATGGATCTATAACCATACTTGTAAACTTTTGATACTCTGTATAAAACTCTTTCAATGCATCGTATGCATCCTCATACTCTTTTGGAGGATTTCTTAGCGACTTCATCAAAGTTTCAACTTCTTCCTGATTCGATTTGATCTCCTCTATAGAATCATTAAAATCTTCGTCCGCAAAAAGGTTTGCTAATGCTTCATTAAAATCATCCACAAAGTATCCTGCCGGTCTTGTATATTGGTCTGTTTCAATATCCTTTTTCTCATAAATCGCATTATTCCAAACGTTTTTTATAAGATTTCCTTTTTGTTCTGCTATTGAGCATCCCATTAACATTTTATAGTTTGCTGTATCCATATCCGAATAATATTGACTAAGCATAGTTTGATATTCATCAGCCTGTTTCTTTTTTCTCACTTGTATAATTCCAAGCACAATCATTATTACTGCTAACAATGCTGCAATACTAAGCACTACCAATTTTTTTATACTCACACGTTTTTTTATAGAATTTTCATTCTTCTCCATTATCATTTCACTCGGAATATCCTTTTGTAAAATATTATTTACACTATTTTCTTGATTACTTTCATGGAATATATACCCACAATGAATACATTTTCCCGCCTTATCAGATACCTGTTTTCCACATTCTGGACATGTTATTAATGCCATTTTTTCTTCCCCCTTTTTAATTTATAGTGACTGTAATGCCAAATTTGTCACCAACATTTATCATTTCTGTCTGAAGATATGCTTCTTTATATGCAGAATCCTCCATATCATCTAAATAAGCATTTAATTCGCTATCTGAATCATTTGAAACGCCACTTGCAGAAGGTAACGCATTTTTCATGTCTTGTATTGCACTCTTCAAATCAGCCAGTTCAGAATAAGATCCACAATCGGTAATTGCATATTCATATTGAGTTTTTGCTTGCCCAAAACCATTTGCAGCCGAATTAAAGCTGTTGTAATAATCTGTACCAGACGTTGCAGTGTTAAATGCAATATCATACGTCCCATTTGCCGTTTCCAATCTTAGCAGAATACCCTCAACTATATCCTTTCCTTGCATTTTTCCACAATTTTTACACTCTCCAACTTCCGTCGTATGCCCTAATGGTTTTCCTTCTGTCGCACCACACTCCGTACACGTTTTAGGCTCTTCGCACGTAGCCTCCTTAAATGTATGTGTATGATCTTTCTTTTGCTCTTTCTTATCTACTTCAGAGCTTTCCTGTTGTCGCCCTTCCGTTTTCTTCTCCCTGGTTGAATTACTTACAATTACCAATGTTGTAACGCCACCTGCTATCAGGACTAACACAACAATTAAAATCAGAAAAAATTTACTTTTCTTTTTTTCTTTTTTCCCTCTGCCTTTTTCCTCTTTCTCCCTAGTTACTTTCTGTTCTTTCATTTGATGCCCACAATGAATGCACTTTTCTGCCTTATCAGATATCTGTTTCCCACATTCCGGGCAATTAATTAATGCCATCCTTTTCTCTCCTCTTTCTTCTCTTCATTATTTTTGTTTGGTTTACAAATATTACACGGTTCATACCTTCCAGATTGAAGTTCACTTTTCGATATCGGATACACGTCCTCCTTTCCACTTATATATTTACAATCTTTGGTATGGTATTTATTTCCTGTTTCGGTAATATAAAATTGTGATTCATCTGCATTAACCATATTGTGATTTTTTATTCTTAATGATGCAAACACTCCTAGTAACAAAAGTGTTGCAATGATAATAAATGTGATTATTTTTTGTTCTTTTTTATTTTTAAGCAAATAATGTGCAAATTCATTTGCCTCATATTCCTGTAAAACATCTTCGCCAAATACATTTTTCTGCATCATATGCCCATTCCATATATGTCCTTCCTCATGTGCCAAGGCAACTCGTTTCTCTTCCTCCGTCAAATCTTCATGTAGAAAAACTAAACGATATCGTTCATTTCGATATGTAAAACATTTATTTTGATTCACCAGTTTTTCCAAATCTAACAACTGAATTATTCTTTTTACATCCTCATTATCCTGTACGCCGTTAAACAATATAATTGTATATCCCTGTTTTTCTAATGCATTAATTATGTGATTCAATGTACTGTTTCTAATTTTATATTTACGCTTGAACGTATTCACTCTTCGTTGTTGTATATTCTTCATTTTTTTACAGTTCCTGCCCTAATATTTGACAATGCCCTATGTATCCTTTTATCTTCCTCTGTTGGTTTTGTCATTTTCTGACCATCAAATGCCTTTATCACTGATTCCCCGGAAATATTATTACACCTTGCATATTCCATCATTACCACCGTCTCAATCGCATGGATTGCGCGATCATCCAAATGATTTTTTATGCTTTCATTCTCAATTTTTATAAACGAAGAAATTGGCTTATTATCATTTATTACTGGATTATTAGGGAAAACACATTTCGGAAAAATATCCATTTCTCTTATAATATCATGCGTCAGAAAATTCCCATCAAAAATAAATACCAATGACAAATAAATACTCCATGACATTTTTCTTTTCTTAGTTTCTATGGAAGAATATGTTTGTCTGGAAACACCAAGCAGATTCCCCATTTCATCTTGCGATAATCCCAGTTTTATACGCAAAACAGGAAGTTCCTTTACCAATCGCTCAATGTACCGTTCACGTTCCTCATCACTAATGTAAAAAAAATTTTCATCATGCTCCAATTTCAACCACCTCTTTTCGTAGAGTGTTATATTCTAAGAAAAAAGCACTGCCGAAATCATGTTCATATTCTTCCTTTTTAACTCCATAGAAGGATGTACATATCGATTTAGCGTTATATTCACGCTTGAATGACCTAGTATTTCACTCAGACTTTTAATGTCAAAACCGTTTTCAACACATCTTGTTGCAAAAGAGTGGCGTAATGTGTGGAAATGTACATTTTGTATATCACAACTATGTAATATTTTTTTGAAATGATTTTGTAAATTTCGTGGTTCAACATAATAATGTTTTTTACCAGTTAGAATAAATGCATCATCGTTCTTTTTATTTAGATAGAGAATTTTAAGAATTTCGTTTGATAATGGGATGTTACGAATGGAACAATCGCTTTTGGGTTCTGTAATTACGATCTTTGTTTTTGCCCCTTCTGAATAATCCGTCTGTATCCGCTGCAGGGTTTTATGAATATGTAACATCCGATTTTGAAAAGAAATATCTTCCCATGTCAATGCACAAAGTTCTCCAATGCGAATCCCAGTATGCATGCTAAGTAATATACCTAAATTTACAGTATTTATATTATTTAACAAATATTCAATAAGTCTATTTTGCTCCTCCTGTGATAATATGCGCATTGGTTTTTGTGGTTGTTTCACAGACAAACAATCTAAGCTGACAAGAGAAATATCATTATTTCTGGATGCATATTGGATTATACTTTTTGTAACAGAAAGCACACTTGAAACTGTTTTGGGAGACAAACCTTGTCTGTTTTTTCCCCCTTTGCATAACAACAATGTGCACATCTCAGAAATATCATTATATTTAATTTCTGAGATATCCCTATTAGAGATTTGTGGGTAAATATAGCTATGCAAAAGATTCCTATATTTGACAATACTTGATTCTTTTAATCTAGGGGTTGAGACCTTTAACCACGTTTCTGCCCAAAAATGAAAATCGCCTAATAAATGTTGCGCTTCTACCATAATTTATATTCCTTTCCTACTAGAAAATAATATTTATATTCTAATGGACTACTTTTTCTGTGGCAAAAAAGTATTATGGATTGACAAATTTGACGACATTGTGTAAAATTATTTGCATATTAGGAAGTATTTTTTCTTAGAATATAACACTCTACGAAATATATTGATTATAAAGAAACTATAGAAAAAACAAACGCCCTATATCAACAACTTCGTTGATATAGGGCATTTTCTTACTCTTCATTCATCTTAGCCAACTTTGCAGCCTGATCCGCTGCGATACATGCATCAATGATCTCCTGAATGTCTCCATTCATGATCTTGTCTAATTTGTATAATGTCAGTCCAATTCGGTGATCCGTTACACGTCCCTGTGGGAAGTTGTACGTACGGATCTTCTCGGAACGGTCACCCGTACCGACCTGACTCTTACGAAGATCTGCTTCTGCGTCGTGACGCTTCTGCATCTCGATATCTAACAGCTTTGTACGAAGCAGAGCAAACGCCTTCGCCTTATTCTGAAGCTGTGACTTCTCTGTCTGGCTGTAGATTACGATTCCGGTTGGAATATGTGTCAGACGTACAGCAGAATCCGTTGTGTTGACACACTGTCCGCCATTACCGGATGCACGCATGACATCGATACGGACATCCTTATCCGGGATATCAATCTCATCCACTTCCTCTGCCTCCGGAAGTACTGCCACACTGGCGGTACTTGTATGGATTCGTCCGCCACTCTCTGTCTCAGGCACTCGCTGTACACGATGTACACCACTCTCGTATTTCAGTACGGAATACGCCCCACTACCAGTTACCATTGCAGTTACCGACTTCATACCGCCGATGCCAATCTCCTCTGCTTCCATCAGCTCGACCTTCCAATGACGGCTCTCCGCATAATGCACATACATACGATAAAGCTCTGCTGCGAAAAGAGCTGCCTCGTCTCCACCGGCGCCTGCACGAATCTCCAAGATGACATTTCTCTCATCGTTCGGATCCTTTGGCAGAAGCAGAATTTTAAGCTCATTCTCGCATTTTTCTACCTGCTGCTTGGCTGAAGAAAGCTCTTCCTTCAGCATCTCACGCATTTCTTCGTCGTTCTCGCCCTCTAACATCGATAAGCTGTCATCGATCGTCTGCTTGGCTTCCTTATATTCCTGATATTTCTCTACAATTGGTGCCAGGTTTGCCTGTTCCTTCATCAGATTCCGAAAACGCTCCGCATTGCTTGCCACATTCGGATCGGAAAGTTCATTTTGTAATTCGTCCAGACGGGCTACCAAATCCTCTAATTTATCAAACATTTTTTATCCTCCAATTGTTATTCGTTTCATCTTATACAATGAAATCAATCTCTATATTATTCTTCTATCTTCGATGCGGATGCCGGATACCGTGCAGTCACGATCCGGTCAAGTCCCGCATAATCTTTGATTCCTTTTATATCTGTATATCCGTTCTCTACAAGGAGTCCCCGAACAGCGTCCAGTTGATCCTGTCCGATTTCAAACAGTATATATCCATCTTCATACAGATACTCCCTCGCTTCCCGAATAATCTTATCATAAAAATATAATCCATCTGCTTTTCCGTCAAGTGCCAGATGCGGTTCAAAATCACGCACCTCTGCCATAAGCTTTGGAATCTCATCCGTCCGGATATACGGCGGGTTTGATACTATCATATCATATTTTTCTTCAATCTGCGCAAATAAATCGGTCTGTATTACCGTACAATCTGCCTGTAACCGCTCCCGGTTCTTCTTCGTCAGGGCGATTGCTGCATCCGAAATATCTGCCAGAACAACCGACACGTCTGGAACAAGTTTTGCCACACTGATTCCGATACAGCCGCTCCCACAGCACATATCTAATACGTGAAGCTCCCTTACTCCCGTCTGTTCCCGTTTTTTCTCTCCAAGTACCGTCAGTTTCTCACAGGCCTGTTCCACCAGAAGCTCCGTCTCCGGTCTTGGAATCAGCACCTCTGGTGCTGTTGCGAATTCCATTCCCATAAAATCCTGCGTTCCAAGGATATACTGACACGGCTTATGTGTCATACGTTCCGTGACATAGGAATGCAGTCTTTGCGCCTGCTCTTCCGTGACCTCCTCCGCCATACGTAGGATCAGTGTCGAATATGTACAGTCTGCCACGTCCATTGCCAAAAGCCGGATATCACTGTCCGCCTCCGGGATGTCTGCCTGTCTCAGGCGTTCTAACTCTTCCTTCATCAATGCCTGCCACGTCATAGCTTTCCTCATTTCTCACTCTCTGCCTGTTCTGCCAGATATGCGCGCCAGTCCAAAACTGCCTCCACCGAAGCGATGGCAACCTCGACCATATCCTCGGTCGGCTCTTTTGTTGTCAGTCTCTGGATCAGAAGTCCCGGTTTGCTAAGCAGATTGGCAATCCTTGATTCACTGTTACCTGCAAACCGGATAAATTCATAAGAAATTCCGGCAATCACCGGTACAAGCAGCACACGCAGCACTAACCGCAGCCACATCGCATCTACCGTGATGCACATAAAGACTAAAATACTTACGATCATAACAATGAACAGAAAACTCGTTCCACATCGTTTATGGAACCGGGATGCCTGCATGACATTTTCCACCGTCAGCTCGTTTCCATGCTCCAGACAATTGATCGTTTTGTGCTCCGCACCATGATACATATATGTCCGCTTGATATCCTCCATACGTGAAATCGCGATCACATACCCAAGGAAGATTGCCAGACGGATCACACCTTCGATGAGTCCGATCAACACATGACTTTTTATCACGTCATCCAGAAGCGATGCGATCCACGCCGGAAGCAGCATGAATAGTCCAAACGCCAGTACAATGGAAACTGTAACGGTACCAGCCATCTCTGCTTTCTCCGCACGCGCTTCCTGTTCCTTCGTCTTTTCTTTCTTTTTTTTCGTTTCCTTCTTCGGTGCTTCCTCTTCCTCGTCCTCGAAGAACTGTGCCGAATACATCAGTGTTTTCACGCCGATGGTAAGCGACTGCACAAAACTGAACACCCCTCGCACAATCGGCAGATTGCATACTGCCGGACGGTCGGAGGTTCCTGTACACCGATTTGTTGTTACCTCTATCTGTTTATCTGGTTTTCGGACTGCGACAGCATATCGGTCATTGTTACGCATCATGACGCCTTCCATAACTGCCTGTCCGCCGATATTTATTCTGCTCATACTCCACCTTTTTCATACATATGAAAAGAGGCTTGCTACATTATTGTAACAAGCCTTATTCCATGTCATTTCCGTATTATGCCTGAACACCGTACTTACGATTGAACTTATCGATTCTACCACGAGCCTGAGCAGCCTTCTGCTGACCTGTGTAGAATGAATGGCACTTTGAACAAATTTCAACGTGGATATCTTCCTTTGTTGAACCTGTTACGAACTCGTTACCACAGTTGCAAACAACCTTTGCCTGATAGTACGCTGGATGGATTCCTTCTTTCATTTCTTTCACCTCTTAAATCATACTTGCTACCATGTGCTAGACATAGCAGACTATTTATTACACAACATACGGATTTTATCATACCATATCAAGAAATTCAAGCATTTTTTTGATTTTTCTGATAAATTTCTATCTTCTGCCATATGGCAAAATCTTCTTTACCATCTCAATGAATTCGTGATTATTCTTCGTTCTTGCAAAGAGCTTTAGAATCTCATCTGTAAATTCTTCCGACTTGGCAGAGGTCAGTGCCTTGTGGATCATGTTGACCGCCTCCTGCTCTTCTGGCGTCAGGAGCAGATCGTCACGTCTTGTACCGGACTTTGCAATATCGATAGCCGGGAAGATTCGCTTCTCGGATAATTTCCGGTCAAGCACCAATTCCATGTTACCAGTTCCCTTGAACTCCTCGAACACAACATCATCCATACGGCTTCCGGTCTCTACCAGTGCCGTTGCAAGAATCGTCAAACTTCCGCCCTCACGCATATTACGTGCCGCACCAAAAAACCGCTTTGGCATATGCAAGGCTGCCGGATCCAGACCACCAGACAACGTTCTTCCACTTGGTGGTACAGTCAGGTTGTACGCTCTTGCCAGTCTTGTGATACTGTCAAGCAGAATCACAACATCCTTACCATGCTCGACAAGACGCTTTGCACGCTCGATTACCATCTCCGATACACGCTTGTGGTGATCTGGAAGCTCATCAAACGTCGAATAAATTACCTCAACATTTTCACCCTCGATAGACTCGCGGATATCTGTCACTTCCTCCGGACGCTCGTCGATCAAAAGCACGATCAGATGCATGTCCCGGTTTCTTGTGCTGATACTCTTTGCAATCGCTTTTAATAAGGTTGTCTTACCTGCTTTTGGAGGTGATACGATCATACCTCTCTGTCCC
>DHJV01000141.1 GCA_002404515.1 Lachnospiraceae bacterium UBA4711
GTCTTTGTGGTAAAATCAGATCTATCAACCATTTCAATTAATGCTTTGTTTTCTCCGGCTTCTTTAGCTTTATAAACTATAGCATCTTCATATATACATCAAAATGCATATAAGTTCCTAATTATAAAAAGAGCCGATTCCTCGACTCCCTCTAAACATCCCTACAGAATATTCTCTACTTCTCTCCCTCAAGACACCCCATCTTCCCCCAGTCTCATCTCCGCTTTCCGTACTTTTCCTTTCTCCTCCGCGGTCGCCATCCGGAACACAATCATTCCGAGCACAAAGAACAGGGATATCGCGCCTACGCCGATATTCACCTTGCCGGTCACCTGCGAGATCAGGCTGATCACGGTTGTTCCAAGGAAGGATGCACCCTTCCCGCATATATCCATCAGTCCGAAATATTCTCCGGATTTTTCCGGTGGGATGATCCTGGCGAAATACGATCTGGACAACGCCTGAATTCCACCCTGGAACATGCCAACCAGAATCGCCAGAATCCAGAACTGCCACTGTTCCTTCAGGAAGATTGCGAATACAGCAATGCCCAGATACGCTGCAATACAAATTGTGATGAGCCGCTCTGTTTTATAGCAGGTGGATAACTTACCAAATATGATTGCAAAAGGAAATGCAACGATCTGTGTGACAAGCAACGCCAAAAGCAATTTCGTACTGTCAAATCCGAGCGCGGTTCCATAGGCGGTTGCCATATCAATGATCGTATAGACACCATCAATGTAGAAGAAAAATGCCAGCAGAAACAGGAAGATTTTCTTTTCGTTTCTCACATTTTTCAGTGTGACGCCCAGACGCTTGAAGCTGTTCCGAATCGCCCTCGGCTGCCGCTCCACATAATGCTTCTGCTTGTAGATCTTAAGAAGCGGAATTGTCGCGCCGATCCACCATACCGCAACGATGGCAAATGAAATCATCATTGCAAGCTCCATGCTGATTCCAATCTTTCCTGCACCGAGCACGATTCCCAGACATAAGACAAATGGCACGCAGCTTCCGATATAGCCCCATGCATAACCCTGTGAAGATACATTATCCATCCGGTCTTCGGTCGTGATATCGCCAAGCATGGAATCATAGAAGATCAGGCTACCGGAGAATCCAGTCTTCGCAATAATATAGATGAGTAGAAAGACCATCCACTGTCTGGCGAATCCAAGTGCCAGACAGCCGATTCCACCGATCAGCATCGTTGCGGTAAAGATTGGTTTCTTCAAGCCTTTTGTGTCCGCCAATGTTCCAAACACCGGTCCGAGCAATGCTACGATGATCGTTGCAGCAGAAGTCGCATAGCCCCAATATGCAAGATAATCGACCGATGAAAGTCCTGCATTTCCAGCCAGGTAATTAAAATAGATTGGCATGATTGTTGACACCAGCAAGACAAATGCAGAATTTCCCACGTCGTATAACACCCAGTTTCTCTCAGCCTTTGACATTTTCGTCTTCATGTTACTGTGCCTCCTTCTCTTTGCCGCTGAATGTGTAATTATAGAGTGCATTCAGCGCCGCTTTCTTCGACATATACTTTCCATACTCATCAATCAGCGTAACTGCCCGGCTCTTAGCCACTGCATACAACTGATGCAGCTTTGCTGTGCTGTCCTCACATGCCGGATTTGCTTCAAAATTCACCAGCAACCCATGCATCTCTTTGTAATTTCCAGACAACCGAAGTATGGTATAAATCAGTGATCTTTTTAATTTGGAAGGTGCGAGCAGCAAATGATTGTACTGAATCATTCCCTTCAACGCTTTCTTTACCTGCTTGGGACTAGCTCCTTGAAAGAATGGAGCGATCACTTCAGCATTTTCCAAAGACGGAATGATATGATTCGTCAGATTCTGGCGAACCGGATCTTTTCCATCTTCAATCAACAGACTCCGGTCAAACTCCACTTCAATCTCCGTATGGGACACGCCGCTTTGTGTAATCTTCTCATCGATGTAACCATGGCAGGTCGAATCCAAGGCAAAATGACAGATGAATCCATAAATATAAGCAAGCGCGGCTTCCCTATCCGATACCTTCTCTATAATCTCAGCCGCCTTCGCAAAAAAATATTTTCCAGAATGATCGTGTAATCCATACCCGATTGCATTGACTGAATTCGTTGCCAATGGATGATAGTAAAACAAAATATCTGGTCCATGCAGACCTATATCGTAGAGCTGTTTATGTTTCATAATGATGGCACGGGCAGAACCGGAAACCTGTTCAATCACTTCCTGTCCCATCCGGTAATGTGCATATGTAGATGGCATATTCTTTTCCTCACTTTACTTTGAATGTATTACCACTCGTTTTACTTAGTTGCAGAGTGTCGATTGCATCCGGAATCATTCTCTTTGTTCCTGATGCTCCCTCCTCTAGTTCCTGATATATTATAAAATTGGTTTTTTCCTCTCCACTATCGTATTTCTGTTGAAACCACGTAAAATCTATGTCAAATTTCTGCATTCCAACTCACCACGGCATCTCGCCTGCCGGCTCGATGTACATTGGCCGTCATATAGAAATTTGTGCAAGCACAATTTCTGCATTCCGGCTTATTGCGCAAAAAAGCGCTGGTTCGTTTCCGAACCAACGCTTTGAAAGAAATGATTACTCTGTAACAATTACATCTTTAATGTTCACTTTTGTCTGAATATACTGATTCTCATACATAAAATCTGCTGTTTCCTGCAAGTCCGCAATTACATCATCTGTGAATTCAGGATTCCAGTAAGAAAATGTCTTGTCAAAAGCTGTATCATTCTCGTACTGTTCATATGTGAGCGTTCCATCTGATGCATCGGCGAATGCCTGGTAAACCGCCTTGGGATCAGTCGCTGCACTTTCCTGCGCTCTTTTCAACGCCGTCTGGATTGCAGTTACGATCTCCGGTGATTCTTTAATCAGAGAATCCTTAGCCACGATTACAAAGTCTGATGATAGCTTTGCATCATCCCCTGCGACTGCGATAATATTGCCTGTCGAAGTCGCATTCTGTACATAGTACAAATACTGTGTGCTCTGTGCAATTACATCAATGTCCCCCGAGATGAACAGCGAAGCAAGATCCGTTGATGCATTTACGATTTCCACATCGTCCGTTGTCATCCCATTTGCTTCCAATTCATCCACTAAAAACTTGTATGAAACGGTACCAACGATTGTACCTACCTTCTTTCCCTTCAGATCTGCAACGCTTGAGATACCATCCTTGGCAAGAAGTCCAAGCTGCTGTCTCGTTGAAGCAACCGCTATAATCTTTGTATCCGGATTATTCGCAATGTATGTGATCGCCGGGAAATCGCCATAGATTGCGGCATCTGCATGTCCTGCTGCCAATGCCTCATTCACGCCTACACCCGCTGTTGCAAAACCTGTATATTCAACTGTATAACCAATCTTATTTAACTCCTCCTCGATATAACCATTGTGATCTGCCCAGAATAGGCTCTCCGATAATGCAGCAGAGCCATCTGTCGTGACACCAGGTGTTGCCAATCGGATTGTCTTTAATTCCTTTGGTGTCTCATTGTCTGTTGCAGATGCGGTTTCTGTTGGAGCCGCTGTTTCCGAGGTTGTTCCTGTTGTCTGCTCTGTTGTTGTCTTTTCATTTGAATCTGCCTTACCGCAGCCTACAACTCCAAGTGCCAATGTTCCTACCAAAATTGCTGTTACCAATTTCTTTGCTCTGTTTTTTAATCTTTCTTTTCTCATACCATTTTCCTCCTAATATCTAAATTATTTTTTCACAATGTAATAGTTTTTTTAGTCAATCGCAAAGAACTTATCCAGATACTCCTGTTTATCTACGAGTGCTGATGCAGCATAGAGCTGTGCATATTTGATTTCTCCCGGATACTCAAATGGTGCCTCGTATTCTGGATTGATTTCTGTTGTAGATGCGCTCTTAAAGGTTGATCTTGTCTCATAATTAAACTCGAACTTCAATATATCTACGGTACCCTGCAGTTTTCCATTCAGATACAATTCTGCATATGCGGCCGTATATCCATTTAATTTGAATAAAAGCTCTACCGTATTTTCTCCCTCAACCAGGTCATCTTGTGAAGCAATTACATACCACTGTTCCAATCGATAATCATAGCTGTATTTCACCTGTCCATCCTTGACATAAATTCCATATCCACCGAATCTATGGCCTGCGGAATATAAAACACCTTCATATCCCTTCTTATATTCAAACGTTATCCTGATTCTGTGATTTCTCTGATTAAACATGGACTTCGTCCAGATGTCTACCGGATAATCTATGTTTTCATAGATAAAATTCTGTTCCTCCACATAATACTTATCTGTGGTATCCAATGTCATCTCCGAGAAGTCCTTCACCAGCCAAGGATACACCGCGTTCGATAATGGAACTACATCATACTTACCAGCCTGCACAAACCACTCCTGAATCAGTTCCTGTAACTTCTCCGGATATTTTTCTGCCACATTGTCTGACTCCGAATAATCCTCTGCTACATAATATAGTTCCCAGATATCTTTTTCGTAATGAGCACCATTGGTTCCATGGTTGGTTACTGCTTTCCAGCCATCCTTATAGATTCCCCGATTGCCAAGCTGTTCAAAATACTGCACCTTATGCTTTGCCTCAGCCTTCTCATCTGAAAATGTATTTGCAAATGAAACACCATGATACGCTTTCTGTGGAACGCCCTTCACATGGGAAGGCTTTTCCACACCAATTACATCGAGAATGGTTGGTGCAATATCAATCACATGTACAAACTGATTCCGGATTCCACCGGGGCTGGTAATTCCCTTCGGATACTTTACAATCAACGGATCCTTGACTCCACCGGCATGTACCCATGACTTGTACCACTGGAACGGCGTATTACCTACATTTGCCCAGCCTGCCGGATAATGCGGATATGTAAATTCACTGGTTCCGATTTCATCGATATGCTCAAGTCCAATCTTTACATTTTCAGCACTAATATAGAGATTTGGCATATTTTCATGGTTAATTCCACCATTTAATCCACCTTCTGAGCTGGCTCCATTATCAGACAAAAGGACAAAGATTGTATTATCTGCAACGCCAATCTTATCCAGATAATCCAGAACCTTTCCAATCTGCTCATCTGTGTGCTCTAAGAAACCGGCAAACACTTCCATGAATCTTGCATAGAGCTTCTTTTCATCTGCACTCAGACTATCCCAGGCCGGAACCGCCTCATTTCTCTCATTTAACTTTGTATTTGCAGGAATAATCCCAAGCTTCTTCTGATTTTCAAACCAACGCTCCCGGATTACATCCCAGCCTTCATCAAACTTGCCCTTATACCGGTCGATATATTCCTTTGGTGCCTGATGTGGTGCATGCTGTGCCCCAGTCGCAAAATATAGGAAGAATGGTCTTTCCGGGTATACTGCATGATGTGTACCTACAAATCGGATTGCCTGTTCTGCCAGATCCTCTGTTAAATGATAACCATCCCTTGCGGAATATGGCGGCCGGATTCTCTCATTATCCTTCACAAGACTTGGATTATACTGATCTGTCATACCCTCAAGAAAGCCATAGAATCTGTCAAATCCCTTTCCAAGCGGCCAGTTATGGAATGGTCCTGCCTGACCGGTCTCTGAAAACGGTGTGAGATGCCATTTACCTACTGCAAAGTTTGTATAACCATATTCCTTTAACACTTCTGCGGTTGTTGCATATCCCGGATCAATGCAGCCTCTGGTATTCACGGAATCCCCTTCCATCATATCCACGACTGTACTGACACCAACTGCATGATGGTTCGCACCTGTGAGCAACGATGCTCTTGTCGCAGAACAGATTGCCGTTGTATGGAAGTTATTATATCGAAGTCCTTCCTGTGCCAGACGATTGATGTTTGGCGTATTAATATTGGATCCAAAGCAGTTAATCTGTGCAAATCCCACATCATCCAGTACAATGTAAACTACATTCGGAGCACCCGGCACTGCTTTCTTTCCACTGTTGTAAATTTCTCTTCTTGCCATGTTTTTTACCTCTTTTCCTATTTTTTGCATTTTATATTTCATAAATATTCGGTGTAACCCACAATCCCTTTTGTGTATCTTCATCGGGGATGTACACACGAATATTCAAACTGACTCTGCTGTCATTCGGATACTTTGATTCAATCCAATTATCTATAAATTCATTTTCTGGTGCATCTGGTCCAAAATAAATATCCAGGGAACCATCTGGATTTGTTTTCAGCTTTCCTAATGACAGATCATTGCTGTTCAGTGAATAAATTCTATTTTCAGCGGCAGTAACATCTCCTGTATCAGCCCCATACACCGCCAGAGACCAGAACGCTCCTGCATGAGGAAGTCCATCCTTTTCAAAATGCACTTTGTAATTTTTATCTGCAAGCAGTGGCTTTTTATCTGTGCTCATCTGTGCATCAAAGTAGATACATTCGGACGGAACATTTGCACCCCAGCCTCCTGGGGAACCCATGACTCTGGCTCTTCCAATGTGATCCTGTCCATAACTTCCCATGCCTCCTAAAACTGCAACCCACGTTCCGTCATAGCTGATCTTAAAATTTGATAAATCATTTGTCGTAAGCTTTGCCTCGGCATTTTTTCTTCCCTGACTTAATGCTTCCACATGCTTCGAATCCAGCCCATCATAATCAAAACTTTCATTTTTTCTGTCATATCCAAAACTTTCAAAATCCTTATAGGTATCTTCCGTCAGTGCAGGATTATCAGCTAACAGTTTCGCAAATAGTGTAAAGTATTCTTTATCCGATAAAGACTTTGCATATACCACCGGATCTATATGCTCTGGCTTTGGATCATTCTTCCTTATCCGATCTTTATAAACAGGTCTTAGTACAACCTGATCCTGGATTTTATGAACATGGGAATAATCCGCTTCCCCCTTTGTCTCTACTCGCATTAGATATCCAATCAGAGATTCTTTAAATTTTAATATCTCATAATCTCCATACCCTTCCGGAATCTCTTTTTCTTCCTGAACCAGAAGAAATTTTCCGAACTTCCCACTCTTCGTCCCCAGAGAATCAACCACATCTCCATATGGACTAAAAAACGGGAACAAAAAATACCGGTCTTCCACTTTAGGAATGATCAGTTCATATGGAGAGTCAGCCAACTGAACAAATCCAGCCGAATATAATGTATCTCTATTTGGTCGTCCAAATTTTGCTGTTTCTTTCGTTGGATAATCCCGATCATGTGTAATATCTGTATCGGAATAATCCCGATGTACCATCTCGCTGACGATTAGTGGTAAACTGTATATATATAACTGTTCCGCCTTTTGCACTAATTCTTTTTCTTTGCTCATGTCTTTTTTTCTCCTTTCGTTCGTTTGCGACATTTTAATATCATTTCTCCCACAAAATCCATCCATTAATATGAAATCGTTATCACATATCTGTCGGTTTCAGAGCTTTTGTTATGTAGTTTTCATCTTCACATACAAAAACAGGGCAAAACCATATGGTTTTACCCTGTCTCGAGAAATCGTTTTCACTAAGGAAAAACGTGTTAAAACAAGCTTTCTACTCAAGAATACATTCCTGTTCAAGCTTTGCATTATGTTCTAACATATATTGTGCCAATTTTTTTTCCTCTTCGGATAGTTTTGTCTCCATCAGTTTCTGCAGCCTTTTTCGATCATTTACGGTCAACAGCTTTGTGTATTTCTCATATTGCTTCATTGTCTGTATATCCATCTTATATGTCCGGAATGGAATTTTTGTTTTCTCACACAGATGATAAAATATCTGAAATCCTCCCACATCGATATCACCAAAATGATAATATTTTGCATCTGGTAAAGTCTCATATATTTGTAATAATAAACGCTGCCGAACTTTATTATGATATCCACCCAAATATATAACCAGACTGTTCTCCTTATGAAAGCGATAAAACGATGTCAGATTCTCAATCGTATATACTTCACGAATTGACTCCGACGGAACAACACGAACCATTGTATTACCTTCCCGACCAATAGCAAACCCGATTCCATCCGGCAATATGCTGATATCAAGCATTTTATCATCAGATGTAACAAGGAATGCATTTCCTTTGATATATACATATCCCGGATTTTTGTAAATGAAATACTCAGCTAGTATCTCTTCGTTTTCGAACTCTGAAAAATCGTCCCGTTCCTCCCTGATTACATGACAAACCTTTGGAATCAACTGCTCAAACATTTTGCTATCTTGAAAATATTCAATCGAAAACTCACGTACATAACAGTCCTTCTGATTATTTTCAATACAATCCAATGCATAAATCAAGTTTTCTGCCTGTTTTAAATCTGTAATATCAAAATATTCTTTTACTGATTTTCCTGTCTCAATCCTGTCCAGCATTCTGTCCACAAAGGATGTTGTGACACGCCCAGAAATCTTGTTCTGCATACGATTTAATAATGCTTCCGCATTTTTTTCCGCTGACAACTTTGATATTCTTCCAAGGCGTTTATACACAACACTAACCGCATCCTCTTGTAGAACCACCTTGTCAATGATGCCATCAATTTTCTCATTTTTCCATACAATATTAATAATTTTTTCTCTTTGT
Organism: Lachnospiraceae bacterium UBA4711; assembly: GCA_002404515.1. Classification (GTDB taxonomy): domain Bacteria; phylum Bacillota; class Clostridia; order Lachnospirales; family Lachnospiraceae; genus Coprococcus_C. The sequence goes on from DHJV01000141.1 coordinate 8,606, forward strand.
AATTGCATCATAACGGAATTAATCTCATCCGCAGCATTGGAACTCTCATCAAAGTACTGTGGAATCGTGTTCTTTCGAAAAGCATATGTAATATGTATTGTTCTGGCATTTTCGTTCCGTGACAATTTGCTGTTTTCATAGCGATCCAACAATTGATTCAGTATTTTATTTTCTATTTGCTGCATAACCATATTCCTCTACATAACTGATTTTATCATCTGTCATCACGAGCATCGTTTCCTGAACCTTTGGTCCGATATACTGAATTTTGTCCGGCGGCGCAGCTATCACAATCTGTAATGGCAGACGATTCATAAACTCCAGCACCGCTTCAATACGTTCATCATCCATGTTATTAAACGCCTCATCAAACATAACCAGTCCGATAGATTCTCCCCCCATATTATTGCTGTATAATTGCACAAACGACGCTGCAACGGTTACATAAAATGGGGTCTGCGTCTCTCCACCACTCTTTTCTTCACATACTTTCGAATAAAGAGAATAATTACCATCTTCATGCGTTATCTTAATATCATAGTCCATATATGTACGATAATCTGTAAATTCTTCCAACGTTTTTGTACTGTTTTCCTGATCCAATGCCAATCGCTCAAATAGCTCATCAATGACCTCTTTATGGTTTTCATGAAAAATACCACTGAAAATGGATTCTCCCTGAATTACATTGAAATCATCCATAATCATATCATAGTATTTATCATACTTCCTGCTTCTCAGGTACAAAAACTCATAGCGCTCATTGCTGAACGTAATGCCCCGGAGTGCTTTGTTCAACTCTTTAAATTCTCCTTGTGCCTGCTTCATATTCTCCTGAAGCTTTGATAAAAACTGTTCCCGGAATTCATCCTCCGCAGCTAACCTCGCTTTGCGAACCTTTTCCTCGTAACTTAACAATTCGGAGTTCACAAGCCGTAACTGTACCGCTTCATATTCCGGATATGCATCCAGCGTCGCAGCTGCACCAAAATCAAAATCCATCTTGTACTGCTGCATCAATTTTATCATATTATCCTTTGCTGTCGCCTGATTGGTCAGATTTGCTTTCTTTCTACGATCAAAATTTTGCCTGAACTGCTCTACTGTTTTATTCGTTATCTGTTTTTGATACTCGTTTTTCCATAAAACAGCATTTTCATCTGCATTTGCTTTAAGTTCTTCAACTTCCGAATATCGCCTCGACTGCTCAGCCTTACATTCCACAAGAGCATTCTGATTAACGCTGATCTGATTCTCACAAGCACCAGATGCCCTATCTTTTGCTGATATTCGGTCACTTAAATCTTTACATTCCTTTTCAATACCATCTACACGAATCTGCTTTTCTATCATGGTCTGATTTTTCTTCAACTTTTCTATTTCTGCCCCGCATCGTTCCAATTCTAGCTTTGTGCGTTTCAAATCGCTCAGTACCCCAATCCGAAACTTCAATTCCGTATCCTCACTGTAATCCAATCTTTCAAGTACGGAATTTATTTTTTTATCTTTATCCTTTGTCCTTACTTCCTGTTCCTTTAATACGTCTTTTTCGGATATTGCCTGTTCATACTGCACTTTCAATGCATTCTTGCCAATGTACGGTGTACGATAGATCTCAGGTTTTATCGCTGATGCAACATGGTTTTGATATCGCATACATTGTGGTGTAATGGATACTGCATACTTTTTTAAATCATCTACACGGGTACACATATGTACTTTACCAAGAATCATATTCACATACCGTTTTGCATAGATATTATCTGCTTCTACTGCTGTAGCCAGACTCCCCTCCGGTGCTGTATCATATTCTTCCAGTTTTCCAACATTAATCAAGCCAACGCCATAAACTTTTTTCTCACGGCGCATCTTTTCATAAGTTCCAAGTGCAATATCAAAATCCTCCGGTTCTACCAGCAAATAAAAACGCTGCGTATTTAAATACCCCTCTACCGCATCACGCCATAGTTCATCTTTTATTTCAAGCATCTCACACAACACACGTGGTTTTGCAGTCCGCCCGATGCGTAAGAAATCCCGCTCTATGCGTTCGCACAATGACTCAACCGCCGGCGGATAGGAGAATTTTTGCTGTTTCAAATTCCCAATCATTTTTTCTTTTTCTTGTAATTGTTCGGATAACATGTGAAGTTCTGTTTCTACTTCCAGATGGCGGCGATACAATTTATCATACATCTCTTTCTTATATGATATTACATGATCAATTAAGTCTTTCGCAGCCGGCACATCGTCCAATTCTTTCAGATTTTTTAATGTGTCCAGATAGCGAGGAATACATTCATCAATATCAGAAATCTCCATCAATTTACTTGTCTTCTTCCATGCTGTCCGTCCGTGTTCCAGGAGTTCTGCACGTTCTTGCAGTTCCTTTTCTTTTTCTTTTTCTAATTGCTGCTTATAGTCCTTTTGTTTTTCCAGAGCCTGATAATCTGCATTTCCTTTTAATTCCGTCAGAAGAGAAGTACGAATATCTTCTTTGTTTTTCAGTTCTTTTTTCATACTATCTGTCTGTGCATTCAATTCTTTTAATTTATATCTGCCCTGATTGATCTGTTCTTCTAGTTCTTTGATTCTGACCGCCACAATATCAAGATCTGCCTGTGCAAGAAAAAATTCATACATTTTATCTGCCTGCATACATTCCTTTACTGTCATGTGTGCTTTTTCAATTTCAGACAGTTTTTCAATCCTCTTCTTTACGCCCTCCAACGTCCGCTCCAGTTCCTGATATGTGCGTACATTTTCTCTTAAACTATCAATATTTACTTCTTTTTCATCTAATACATAAGAATATACAAAATCCTTAATATCATTAATCGGTTTAAACGCCAGCGCCTTTGGAATTAACTGGAAGAATTTTTCTTCTATTCTGCCAAATCTCTGGCGTATCATCTTTTTTCCTTCGATATTTGTTTTCGCCCATTGTTTGATTCTTTTATTGTTGAACGTACGAAATTCTGTAATATTTCTAGGTCGTTTTCCAAAAATAAAGAATTCATCCGACAACATCTGCTTATCCATCAGATATCTTACAACTGTTTCCTGCCCTTCCGTTGCAGAATCAATCACTGCTCCTATAATAAAATACTGTTTCTTACTTTCCTCGTAAAACTCCAGCGCCACATGCGCACTAATCTCCCCAGTCCGGTCATATGGTCGATTCTCCCGCCCGGTTTTACATCGGATATATCCTGTCAGATTTCTTTTTCCATTCTCGTGTGCCGCCTTGTTAAAATGATTTGTTGAACATGTAAGGACAAACTGCATCGCATCTAAAAGTGTGGATTTACCCGCACCATTTTCTCCTGAAATAAGTGTCGAATCACCAAACTCTATAGTTTCATCATAAAACCGATGCCAATTAATCAGTCTCATTCTGGTCAGTTTCTTCATCTTTCAGTTTCCCCCTTCTATAGCTCTCAATCTTCTCATACACATGCTTGATATCTTCTACCCGGACAGCCATTAAAATAGAATTATATATAAGTATCCGCGATTCCTCGTTTTTCAAATCTGAATCCAGCAATTCTATCAGCTGATAACGTCGCAGCAATCGAAGTGCATTACCCATTGTTGTTTTATCAATCATCTTATCACGTATTTTTAAACTCAGATACTTATCCTGAATATCTCCAAGATTTACAATTACCTCGTCACTCACAGAAAGCTCCCGTTTCTTCTCGTCAAATAGGATTCTCAATATAAGCAATATGATAGAATCATACAATTTCAAATTCTGACGATTCATGTTCAGTGCATTCGTCAGCTGAACGACACCATATTCCTCGTTAATTTCTATCCGATATCCCAAAGTTCCTAACAGATTTTCAAACTTCTCCCGGTATTTCAAAATGAAATAATAATCACTTTTTGCTGACTGGTTCTGCTTGCACACAAAACATACATTTATCAATTTATTGCTAATTCTCCGAAACTCATCCTGATCCTTTTGCAACATACCTTCCAACAAATTCATTCGATTCTCCCTACTTTCTTCTGATTATCTTAAAATCCGGAAACTGATACATTCCATGCGTTGCAGTCTGTCCCACTGATGATCGTACTATCTGGTAATTCATTTTCTTTCTTGAACCATATAACCGTATATAAATCAATTTCATAAAATCATCCACACTCTCCAGTGGAAGTTCAGATGCCTGCATTGATTCTTTATCTTTCATCTGGCTGTCAACATATTCATTTATCCGTTCCGGACTCAGAATTCTACGCATTTTTTCTGTCATCCGACGCATTTTCTCCTGTCTTAATTCCAGATTTGGTTCCAATTGTTCTAACTCCTGTGGATGAAACTCTTTTTTCCCTTCAATAGCATTGTACAATGATTTTTCATCCAAAAAAGAACTTCCAAATATACGCATCAGCTCATCCAGATACTCAATCTCATAAATCCCATTTAAATCGAATTGCGACTGTTCTGCCTGTTCGCCAATATATAATAAAATTTCTTTCAATTGACCACGTATATCCTCTGTTCCAGCCAGCAAAAACTTTGCCCTGTTAATTGCAGCCCTTTGATATTGCGTATTTTTCTGGTTGATTTCTGAGAGAATATCGTCCATACTGTCAAACGCATCCACGACCTCATGTAAAATCTGATATACCAGTTCTTCCGCTTCTTCTATGGGAATCTCATTCATTGATGCAAGCTCACTGGATGTCTGTTTCACATAATCCGCGCTATGTCCCCATGACTCCAGCCGTTCAATAATTTCCGGTCGAAATTTCGAGACATTATCCGACGTCAACAATCTGTGATATGCTTTATCTACGATATTTGTAATATAATCATTAAATAAAGCATCCATAATTTCAGCAACCGTTTTATGTCTGGTCAATTCATCGATATAATGTTTTATATTGGAATTTAAATTTTTTAAACCTGTGATCAACATATCCGTATTCTCACGAATCTGTTTCAAGACAACTGCAGGACGATCCGTACTTGTCCGGACCAAACTGTAAATTGTATAGATATATCCTTGATATTCAATCTTTTTCCCATCTGAAATCTCAAGCAAAGATTTCATAATTTTTACCGCATAATCAAAAAAATTCACGCGTTGCACATAACTTTTGTCTGTTTCTACTTCAAGCCAGCCATATTTTTCAAGCAAGCGTAGCATTTCATTCGCTTTTTTTCTCGGATCAAGCGAGTTTAACTCATCTTCCTCAAACTCTGCAGCCTGATTCTGCTCAAAATAAAAATGTAACTCATCTACCAATATTTCCCGTTCCACACCAAAAGAAAGCTGTGCATTCATAGCGCCAAAGAGTTTACACAGACACTCCCAATACACCAACCGGTTTGGTGATGATAATGGTGTAAAAAAATTCACTGGTATTATATCAAACAACGCACTTTGCTCCCGTTGTTGCTTATTTTCTTCCGTATCAAACATATAACTCCCCACTTAAAATAAATGATACGCTTATTGTACCATCCAAATTGTATTTTCACCAGTATAAACGCATAATCTTTTTATGCAATTTCTACTTTATCTCTATATCGCATTTTGAAATGCAGGCACCATTCTTTCTATTTCTCCACGACTAATATTATATTTTTTTGCCAGTTCCCGCCAATTACTATTTATAATATTTTTTGTACTATTCACCACTTCCAATGCTTTCTTTTTTTCCATTCCATAATATGGCGCAGCTTCCAATGCCAGTTCAAAATCGATACTCGAATTGTTGTCATCGACATTTAATGATAGATACTCTCCATAAATATCTGGATTCACATCATATAATGGTGACAATATCCAGCCTTTCTCGGATAATACAAACCCATGATTACGAAAATGATCATCCGTATTGGATATCGCCATGCTGAACACGATTCTTTTCCAAAGCTCCTCTATATCTTGTTTCGGTCTTGCTCCATTCGCTCTCAAAAATGATACAATCTCCAGGTAACTGCTTCCATCCACACCATTTGCACCATCTGTTTTTCCGAGCATCGTCATAGCAGACGAAAAATGAATTCTCTGTTCATGATTCCTGTCAAATCTTTTAACTAAATAGGTTGTTCCAAGCTTAGAGAATTTTTCAGCCTTTGCTTTTGGCACATTCAATCCACACATACCCGCTAATTCATGTGCAACCATTTCCCATGCGCCAGAGTCAATTTCATCATGTCCGGACGGGAATTTGGCAATCCACAACGAACCATCCGGAGCAAGCACAGAGGCTTTAGGTCTCGCTCCTCCCAAAGATGAACCCGGTGCTAACAATTGTTTCAACCACTTCTCACCCAATCCTGTATCATCATTTTCAAATGCCACTGCCGCCTGCTCAAGTTCTCGTAGTGAAGTCCACGGTGGTGTTGCATATTCTTTGTCATCAGATAGAAATCCTCCATTCAATTCTGTCTTAAAACGCAATCCACCCATCCGAGCTTTATCATACACTCCAAGAAGATAATCACTGTCAAACAACTTACGCGGTTTTTCCGAAGCTGTTCTGGCTCGCAATTCCTCCCTGCGATTCATCAAACGTCTTCCCCATCTATCCGGACAAGAATCTGCAAAAACTCCAAATATATTCTTTTCATCCCTTATATACTGTCTCCCCGCGTATAACTTTAAATCAGGATCTAATAACATGGCTCCCGTTTCAAGCCATTTCTGATCATATTCAAAAGAATATAATTCTTTCCCTCTTACCTGAGACAAAAATATTGTCCCAATCAAATCATTGTGGAATGACAGGAAATCCGCAAATACATATATCTTCTTCTCTTTCTCCATACAAATTATCCCTTCTTTGTTACACGCTTTCTAACAGGCAGATCCAAATCCTGCAATTTACGTCCTAATTCATCATCCTTTGCAACCAGCAGCAAATCTTTATCCATATAATTAAGTGCATGCAATACGGCTGCATAATAGCCGATTGCAACGGATGGTGCACCTTTCTCAATAGAAACTAACGTCGCTCTACTAATTCCAACACGTTCTGCAACCAACTCCGCTGAAATTTTTCTTCTTAATCTTGCATATTTTATCTGCAGTCCCATTTGTTCTAATATATTTTCTGTTTCTGGTAATAATACAATTGATTTTTTCGGCATATTATCATCTCCTTACATAAATAATATTAAACAAATACAATGTTTTTGTCAATTTTTATTTACTTTAAGTTGTTAAAACGAAAAAAAGAGCCGATCACTCGGCTCTTTACTAACGCTTCTATCCAATTTTATCGTTTTTTATACACGACCAGCTCCGGATTTTCACCACTCGCATCATAGGTACTCACCAAAATAAAATCCATGCCTGCAAGCACGCCAAAATACCGTTCTCCACCAAACTCACATTCCAACTGATTGCCAAGATACGTTTTCTTGTCGTCTAAGAATTTTACTATCTCGCCACTTGGAAGTGGATACGCCAGATTCACATACTGACCGACAAGTGCATTCAGCTTGTCTACCTTCGGTAATCCTTCGATGTGAAGATCATTGATCTCTTTTATCAACTGATTTTTGAATTCGTCGAACTGTCCGCCGTCGCTCAGTTCATCGTACCGCTTCCAATAATCCAGCTTCGGAAGCAGCTTCTTCATATAGGCACGAGCCTGCTCCTCCGGGAATTCATCCGTCACCATGTGCTTGACTGCAACATCGATCAAATCATCCATATTGCTGTATGTATACATGCCATCTGCATAACACCATTTGCAATACGATTCATTCATTGCCCCATCCCGGTCATGCCCGATAATCTCATCTTCAAGCGGCATGCCACAGCACTGACAGATCAGTTTTCTTGGTTGCCCAAGCAGCGTATTGATCGATACATCAAATACTTTCGACAGCAGTTTTAATGTATCCGTATTCGGCACGGTTTCACCGTTCTCCCAGCGCGATACTGCCTGTCTTGTCACCATGATTTTCTCGGCTAATTCATCCTGCGATAATCCCCGCTTCGTGCGAAGTTCCAAAATCACATTCTTTGTTTCCATCACGTTCACCTCCATGATGCTATCTTAACAGACAATCTCTTACGATAAAAGCAACCTGCTGTTTCCCCTTAGACATTCTCCGTATACCGGCAATCCGGAAATCCTTTACAGCCCCAGAACTCGCCGAACTTTCCTTTTCGTTTTACCATCGTCATTCCACATTTCGGACAAACCTTGATATTCTGCCGTGCATCCGCCGTTCCTTCCCCGGACAATTCTTTTCCAAGTAATTCAAATACTTTCTGGTTCATCTTACAGTCTGTCAATGCGCGGTGCGCGCCCACCGTAGAGATACCATAATAGTTTGCAAGATCCCCCAGTTTCCTATGCTTCCAATCCGGAAATACGATCTTTGCAATTCGTAATGTATCCACGAAATCATTTGGAAGTATCACTCCCATATATTTCTCGAAGTCCCGATACAGAAACTTCATATCAAACGACGCAATATTATGTCCGACCAGAATATCGTTTCCGATAAATGCAAGGAACAACGGTAACACTTCTTCAAACTCTGGTGCATCTGCCACCATCTCATCGTAGATATGATTCACCGCACTCGCACCATACGGAATACTTCGTCCCGGATTGACAAGTGTACTGAATTCATCGACGATTTTACCGCCACGTACCTTCACGGCGGAGATTTCGATTACTTCATCGTAGTTCGCAGAGATTCCAGTTGTTTCCAGATCAAATAGCACATAATCTGGCACATATTTATTCAGTTGTTTTCCTTTTTTATTTCCCAACATCCTTATGTATGTTTTCAATCCTTTCTTACCATATTCTTATTTTCCTATATGTAATCCTGTTTTCTATCATTTTACAGACTTTTTTAGAATAATCAAATATTTTAATATTAACACAACTATGCTATACTATTTTTGTTCTGGTCATATGAGGTAATCATGAAAAATATATTTTTTGTGGACAGCGAGAATGTAGGAGATGCATGGATTAAATTATTCGATTACTTAAATAAAGATGATTTAATCCTTGTATTCTACTCAGATAAATCTCCAAATATGTCCTATGAGAACTTGATTCTTTTGAAACATTCTCCAGTCGAACCGGAATTTATCCTCTGTGAGAATGGCACAGATAATTCCCTGGATTTTCAATTAGTAACTTACCTTGGTTCGCTTACTGTTAAAAATCCGGATGATAATCTTATTATCGTTTCAAAAGACAAGGGGTTTGACAGTGTAGTTCATTTTTGGTCTGAACGCGGATTTCACGTCTGCCGTAAAGCACCATCTATTTTCCATACATTGATCAAAGAAGAACCCTCCACAGTATCGATGTCTGAAATTTTAGAACCTGTTTCCGAATCCTCAGAGGTTACTAATACTGAGAGTAACGATACTGAAGAAATTCCAAAAAATGTTACCAAGAATTCTACTAAGGATAAATCCCACCAGATATCATCATTAACAACTATTGACGAAGTTCAGTTGGATGTCCTGCTATCCTGCATCGGGAAAAGCAACCTATCTGCCCTTCACAATATGCTCAAAGCAATATATGGTGATTCCACGGGAAAAGAAATTTACGAGATGGTCAAACTGCCATCTTATGAAATTCCTACTGTTAATTGGCAAAAGAAAACGAAATACCGTAAATTTTTGAATATCATATATTCCAAAAACGGAGCAAATCTTAGCGATGACTTTTTCAAGAAATTATATCCGCAAAAAGCAAATCTTAAAGAGATTAATAAGCTTTTTACCGGAAAATATGGTCAGGAAAAAGGTACTGAATATTATAAGATTTACAAAACTTACGCCGATTTTCTTCAAAAAACATTCTAATCAACAATGAAAGCGACCAGAACAGACGCAGGTGACTTTTTCATCACCTGCGTTTCTATTTAATCGCCTACCTACAACACCTTATGTATCTCATCCCCATTTACCGGAGACAGACACCGGTGTTCCTGTTCGTTTACCACGATCATCTTCTCTTTCTTCTCTGTGACCACACCAATCACGGTCGCTTCGATTTCCTGTTCTGCCAGATATTCCACCAGCTTCTTTCCATCGTCCACGACTGCAAATAGACACCCGGTTGCGTCAAGCAGATACGGATTGATATTGAAGAACTCGCAGATTTCGATTGTCTCCTGCCGGATTGGAATATCCACATGCTGTACCTCAAAGCCTTTATCCATCCAGACACCCATCTGCCACAGGGCACCATAGACACCACCGGACGAGCCATCGTGCATATAGCAGATATCCATGCCGGAATCTGCAATCCTCCGCGCCGCGTCCGCAATGCTATATGCATCTTCCTTAACGCTTGCCATATCCAGATAGAAACCCGGGAACCGCGTATGCAGTTCTTCCCGCTTTTCCTTCAGAATTATATCGGCGCCCATCAAGCCTGCCTGTCCGATCATCACGATATCATAGCCCGGCTTGATTTTCTTTTTATTTGCATGGTAATCGCCTGCTGTTCCAAGCATTGTCACAAGAAACTGCGCCCTTGCAAACACTGCAGATACCTGTGTGTGACCGCCTAAGATCTGTATGCCCTTTGCTTCTGCATAGGAATTGAAATCCGCCATATAGCCTTTAATCCATGATTCCTTTACATTCTGTGGAAGCAGCATCGTAAGACGTGCACCCTCGACCTGTCCGCCCGAACATGCAAAATTATTCATCGCTTTGACCCACGCAATCCACGGGGTATCACCGATACCATCTGCACTTACGCTTCCATGCAGGTTCGCATAATCGTTTCCAACTGCTGCCGATACCGAAAGCTTCGGATTTAATCTTCGGATATGTTTAATCACTGAACGCGACAGATAGCGTTCCGGCAAGCTTCCTTGTTCCATTCTTTCTTCTCCTTATATCCTACGTCATCACGTGATTGCTTGATAATCTGCACACATTATAATTCCTTACGAAGTATATCCACCGTATGTGCCCCTGCTCCGATCAGATCCGGTCGCTCACACACCTTCAACTGATACGCCACAAAAAGCTCGTAGCTCTCCTCGCTTAACTGATTCACAAATGGGCGGATATAATTAGCTGGTCCATCGGGTGACAGAATCTTCTCCCGCTTTAGTCCGACAGCTTCGTTGTAGCTATTGATGTCCTCGATCCGTTCAAACGCATACAGGCTATCCTCCGCAGGTACCGTATGATACGATGCATCCAGTGTTCCATTCTCCACGCTTTCTTCCAGATGGTTCTCCTGAATCCCATATACCACTACGGCATACTCATTCATCACATAGGCAACTAAGATAATACCTCCCGGCTTTGTCACGCGTTTCGCTTCGGAAAGCGCCTGAATCTTCTCCTCCTTCGTCATCAGATGATACATCGGTCCAAAGAGGAGTGTCAGATCATAGGTATTTTCTTCCAGCTTCTTCAGATGCAGCGCATTTCCCTGCATCGCATGTACGTTACTGTTTTTCTGTTTCAATATACCTAAGTTATGTTTCACCAGCTCCACTGCCGTCACATCGTAGCCTTCCTCGCAAAGTGCCACACTGTAACGTCCGGTTCCTGCACCGATGTCAAGAATCCTGATATCTTCCCGGTTCTCAACCTGTAATTCCCGTCTCCGCATATCCAGATAATCATGAATATATTTCATCGTGATACGGTACTCGATCTGCCCATGTCTTGAATTTAATCGTTTTTCCTCATTGAATTTATTGTAATATTCTTCGATCTTGTTCATCTGTCTGCCTCACATCGTCAGTCTTTCAACTTCCTGTACTATGTTTTTCTCTTTTATGCGCTGTACCATTTTAGGAATGGCTATATCTATTCTAATCGTATCCCTAAATTAACATATCTGCAGGAAAAAGTCCATCTACGAATATATTTGAACTCATACAAAAATCTCCCGGAATAACTTCCAGGAGATCTTACTCTCTCTATTTTCCATTTCTCCACTTACCATATCTCCTCCTGCCGCTTTTCCGGCTGAAAATGTGCCTTCGCAAATCCCATATCCTGCACAAGCTCCAGCGTGCCGAGATACGTCCCCTCTTTATCCCGTACCGCCATATATTTGACAAGCATACATTTTCCGTTTTTGTCCATCCAGATTGGCACCTCGTCCAATGCCCCCACACGGAACTCTCCAATAATTCTTCGCACGGTCGCTTCAATCTTCGGTGGGTGACAGGAGAATACTTCCCGGTCGATTGCCATGCCCGGACGTTTGAAATCCTTCGGTCCTTCATTGAAGAAACGATTGATATTATCCACATCCACAAATGTGATTTCCATCGGAATCGTATTCAGAAGTGCGATCAGCTGTGCAATCGTCAGATGCCCTCCCGGCATACGGATTTCCGTCTCTGTGATTGACGTTTCCGGCACATATTGGTTGTTTTCTGCCTGCTGCCAGATCTCCGGCTCCACGCCGAAACAGACTGCATAATCCTTCTGGTCATGGTAGATGCCTATCCACTCTTCCTCCGTGAAATTCGCCGCACAGTTTGGGAACAAAATATTTGCCTCTTTGTAGATCATCTCCTGTGCCCGCGCCACTACCGTTGCAAATCGTGCCTGCCAATCAGATTCCTTATCATTCATCTTCGCAAGAAATGAAATCTCATCCCTGATCTCATCGTCAACCGTCCACATCACACTTGCCGGTCCGGATATCCCATACCGCACATTCAGAATCGGATACAGGAGATCTCCCTTCTTCGCATAGTGAATCGAGATACCACGCAGCGATTCCAACGTCTTCTTATTTGCACTGCCATCTTTGATTTTCTCCTCTGCCTGCTCCAGCAGCATAGCAAGAGTACCATTCTCATTTGCAAATAACCACAGCGGATGTCCTTTGATCTGTGCCAGTTCCCGCGTCTTTGTCTCCCGTTCTTCCCGCAACACCGCCGCGTTCACTGCCCTTTCCGCATTTGCATTCTGTTCCTCCCGCGTTTTTCCATGAAAGAGTGCGGCATGCACATCACACAGCTTCTGCACCTCGGTAAGCGGTGTCCCCTCTGCGAGCATCTCCTGTTCCGCTTGCATGATCTCCGCTGGATCAACATCCCGGAATACCTCCACGAAGTCTTTCCGCACGACTTCCAGTGGCTCTCCATTTCCAAGGCGTTTCAAATATTCCTTTAATGTCTCGATTCGATTCTTCATACGAATTCCTCCATTTATTCGTGAATCAAAAAATACGAGAATTCCTTCTGGCATTTCTGGTATATCAAATGTCTGATTATTCTCGTATTTCAGATTCAGCATTCTGAAATTAGTATGTCTTTTTTCGTGATAAATCATTCCACCAACGATCATCTTCGTTATCATTATAAAACACATTTTGATTGAGATAAGAAAAATAGTAAATCCCCTTATATTCGACCAAAACAACAGAGATGGTCTGCCAACAAGTAAGACCTGTAATCAGGTTTTCACGAATTGGTACATACATGCCTGCAATCTCAATATAATGATTTGTTATCATATAATCTTCGTCCCAAAATTCCTGATATACCTTTTCCCGAATCTGAAAATTATATTTCTCAAAATTTCCCTTTTGAACCGCTTTTTTGAATTTTCTCCGGTTGTTCATGATGATCAAAAATGGTAACCACAAGGGAATCTCTATAAAAAAGAACGTTGATATTGCATCCGCCATCGTCCGACCAGCAGGTGCCTGCGGCATAACTGTCACAGCAAGACTGGCAATCAATACCGCAATGGTAAAAAATATTTCAAGGAACAATAAGACCATACATCCATTTTTTTCATTTCGTGTGTCCTCCACCTTATTCTGTGGGCTGAGTAACAGCTCACGAAGTTTCATATCTTCCGCTGCGCTGATATGCTGTTTTTGCCCCATCGTCTGTATGTCCTGTCTGTATTTGTCTCTGATTTTTTTCCGGTTATGGATCACTGGTTTATCTAACCGGTCTGTCAAAATTTTTCTTTCATCATCATACATATCATATTCTCCATATCCTGATATACTAATCAGCAATCACAAATATCCAACCCCCTCTTCACGGTTGCATACACTTCGCAATTATGATTGATCCTATCAGATACCGCCGTCTGGTTCTATCATAAACTTATCAGAATACTGTTAAATCCATGCAAAAAATCCCGGTGCATATCATACGCACCGGGATTCGAATACTTTCTATTTTATTACAGCACTGACAAACTTATGCTTCCAGATACTTATCAATACTTACAAGCTTCACGCAAAGCACGAAGATTTTCGCTGCAGCTTCCATCTCTTCGACGGATGGGAACGATGGAGCAATACGGATGTTGCTGTCTTTTGGATCTTTTCCATATGGATATGTTGCACCGGCGCCAGTCAGTACCACGCCTGCATCCTTACACATTGCAACGATCTTCTTCGCACATCCTTCGAGCGCATCAAAGGAAATGAAATATCCGCCGAGTGGCTTTACCCACGAACCGATCTCCAAGCCTGCAAGCTCCTGATCGAACTCATTTAAGACTGCCTCGAACTTTGGACGTAAGATGTCTGCATGCTTCTCCATGTGTGCCTTCAGTCCGTCAATATTCTTGAAGAATCTTGTATGACGAAGCTGATTGATCTTGTCATGTCCGATCGTCTGTACTGTCAACTGCTGCTTGATAAACTCTACATTTGTTGTAGAAGTAGCAAGTGCAGAGACACCAGAACCAGGGAATGTAATCTTTGATGTTGATGCAAACATATATGCCATGTCTGGATTTCCAGCCTTCGCACACTCCTCTAAAATATTTAGGATTTCTGCCTGCTGATCCTTATACAGATGGTGGATGCAGTATGCATTATCCCAGAAGATACGGAAGTCCTCGGCAGCTGGCTTTAAGTTTGCAAATCTTCTTACAACTTCGTCAGAATATACAATTCCGGTTGGATTTGAATACTTTGGCACACACCAGATACCCTTGACTGCTGCATCGTTATTTACATATTTCTCAACCAGATCCATATCTGGTCCATCGGAATTCATCGGGATATTAATCATCTCGATACCGAAGAACTCTGTGATCTTAAAATGTCTGTCATATCCAGGTACCGGGCAGAGGAACTTGACCTTATCCAGCTTACACCAAGGAGTCGAGCCATTCACACCATGTGTCATTGAACGGGAAACTGTATCGTACATAACATTCAGACTGGAGTTACCATATACAATGATGTTCTCCTTCTTTACTTCCATCATGTCTGCCATGAGCTGACGGCACTCTCCGATACCATCCAGATCACCATAGTTTCTTGTATCATTTCCAAGCAAGGTACGCATATCAGATTTGCTATTAATCTCATCTAACATCTCCATGGAAAGTGCCAGCTGGGAGAATCCCGGCTTTCCTCTTGCCATATTGAGGCTGAGGCCCTTTGCCTGTTCTTCCTTGTATTCCTCCATAAGAGCGGCTTTTAATGTCAATAACTCGTCTTTACTCATATCCTTGTATTTCTTCATTTCAGCTACCTTATACCTTTCACATTTATTTGCATCGTATAAATCATGCATTTAAACCGTCCGTTTCTTATTTTATAGACATTTCTCTAAAAAAACAAGAGTTAAATAGATAATTCTCTATATTTTTTCTCTATATTCAGGATATTTGCTTTAGATTTTTATGTTTTCAGCAATTTCCATGTGCTCATATGCTTCTTTTTACATTCACTAACGGCAAAACGCCCTGCTATACGGAATGCATCCCATATAGCAGAGCGCTTATTTATGGTTTATATGTTTTTATTTTGTATATAACAACTGTTATTAATTCCACTTTATCTGTGATTACTCTTCGTAAGGAAGAACAGCTCCATCATATGTATCGTTGATGTACTTCTTCACATCATCAGACTTCAATACATCTACCAATGCCTTGATCTTTGCACTGTTCTCGTTTCCTTCCTTCACCGCGATTACATTTACATATGTCTTAGCAGCTTCGGAATCGCTCTTCTCGTAAGCAAGTGCATCCTTTCCTACAGAGAAACCAGCTGCGAGTGCATAGTTACCATTCAATACGACAAATGCTGTCTCATCAACGACTCTGGCTACCTGTGCGGCTTCAAGCTCTACAATCTTGACATTGTGAGGATTCTCAGCGATATCGTTGACAGTTGCATTGATACCAGCACCATCCTTCAATTTGATGATTCCATTGTCCTGCAGAAGAAGCAATGCTCTTGCCTCATTTGTTGTATCGTTTGGTACAGCGATTGAATCGCCATCTGCGATCTCATCCAAGCTCTTCTTTGTTCCCGGATAGATACCAAATGGCTCATAATGAATCTTACCTGCAACTACAAGGTGTGTCCCCTTCTCCTCGTTGAAGCTCTCAAGATACGGTACATGCTGGAAGTAGTTTGCATCGAAGTCGCCACTTTCTACAACCTCGTTTGGCTTTACATAATCATCAAAGACTGTTACCTGCAGATCATACCCCTGCTCCTTAAGCTTATCCTTTGCATATTCCAGAATCTCCGCGTGTGGTGTTGCAGATGCAGCAACCTTGATTGTCTTATCGTCTTCACTGCTCTTTCCGCAGCCTGCGAGTGCTCCTACTAAAAATGCGCCTGTCAATGTCAGTGTGAGTAATTTCTTAATTGATTTTTTCATAATTAATGTCCTCTCTTTCCTTGTTGTATGATAATCCGGAGATAATCTCCAGTCATCTATTATTTTATATATAAGCAGGTTTCGGTGTGCACATTCCGGTTCCCACATATATTGCAAATTATTTTCTTCGATCCAGACGGTTTGCAACTAACATACCTACCGACTGGAATACCTGTACGATCACGATCAATAGTGCCACCGTAACTAGCATGATGTCTGTCTGATACCGGTAATATCCGTAACGGACTGCAATATCACCAAGTCCGCCACCGCCGACCGCACCTGCCATCGCGGAATATCCAAGAATCGTTCCGATTGCGATTGTTGCACCTGTAATCAGGGAAGTTCTTGCCTCAACAAGCAATACCTTGAAGATGATTCTGCTGTTGCTTGCGCCCATTGCCTTTGCCGCTTCGATGACTCCGTAATCGACTTCCTTCAGCGAAGACTCGACCATTCTTGCGATAAATGGAATCGCCGCTGCAGTCAGTGGAACGATCGTTGCAGTCGAACCATAGCTTTTTCCAAGCAAGAGTCTTGTAAATGGAATCAGCAGGATCAATAAGATCAAAAATGGTATGCTTCGCACGATATTCGCGATCACATCCAGAATCTTATATATCACCTTGTTTGGTTTCAATCCCTCTTTATCTGTGACACAGAGGAGAATTCCCATCGGCAGTCCAAATAAATATCCAAATACAGTTGAAACAACTGTCATGTATAACGTCTCAAGAATACCTGTTCCAATCATGGAACGAACCTGTTCAGTCCACATTAGAACGCACCTCCTGTCTTTGTCTCCGACAACTCTTCTAATTCGAGTCCCCGGTCAATCAGATACTGCTCCATCGCTTTCACATTCGTGGAACCATTCGGAATCTCCAGTATCATTTCTCCCTTTGCCACGCCGCCGACATTTTTCGTTGCCGCTTTCAGGATATTGATTGGCTCCTTAAATGTCAGGATCATATTTGCAATGACTGGTTCAAACGCAGAGTTCTCTGTAAATACGATACGTATCTTCGTTCCGTCCTGAATCTGACTGGCTGTCTGCTGATCATCACCTGCAATATCACCACCATTATCCTTTCGGAGCAGTTCTCTTGCCACCTCTGACTTTGGATGATTGAAGATTTCCACGGTACTTCCGTTCTCGACTACCTGTCCATCCTTCATGATCGCTACCCGGTTACAAATCTCCCGGACAACTGCCATCTGGTGTGTAATCACGACGATTGTAATACCAAACCGCTTGTTGATATCCTGCAGCAAGGCAAGAATCGAAGAAGTTGTCTGTGGATCTAACGCACTCGTTGCCTCATCACACAGAAGAATCTGCGGATCGGAAGCTAAGGCTCTTGCGATTGCCACACGCTGTTTCTGTCC
>DHJV01000095.1:0-11290 GCA_002404515.1 Lachnospiraceae bacterium UBA4711
CTCTTCTCCATAGGCCACCTCTCTATTCCACATTCTTCATCCAGTTTGCGAAGCTTACAACATCTGTATAATCAATCATATCAATTGATTTTGCTTCGGAAGCGTCTGTGGAAGATGCATCCTCTTCCTTTGGCTCATATCCACGGAACAGACTCAATATCAATTTTGAATTATCATCTCCAGTCAGTAAGCATTCACGCAATACCGCCCGGCAAATCTCCGGGGAAGAAGCAATTGTCTTTACATTTCCAGCTACATATATCTTACCACCGGAAATAATTACTCCTTCAAAATCAGTGACGCCATTTTCAGATGATGTATCAAAATATACATCTCCCTTTGTGATTACAACACCTCGTACCTCACCTTTATCTTCCTTCTTTGCCTTGATAACTACATCCGAATTGCTTACCCATACAGAGTAACCAGATGCAAGATCCATAACATTTTTACCGGAATCTGTACCGGAAATGTTAGGTGTAATGTTTGTGCCTTCTGTTATCTTGGACATATCCAGGAACTTATTGATTGGTGTGATACTTCCATCACCAAGATCTTCATCATTGACAACTGCCTTAATATACTGCTTCTCCACTGCATTGTTTGCAAGTGTAACTGAATCTAATGTAGGATCCTGGCTATAATGTCCCAGATTCCACTTCATATAGTCATATTCCATTTCCAAATCATTGGAAAGCTGATATGCATCTGTATACTTAGATTCTTTTCCGTTTGCATCTACAGATCCAATCCAGCTGTTTCCTTCATTCATGTCTTTCAGACTGTCTGAAGTCAGAAGTTTTGTCAGTGCATCTGTATTATCCGCTCTGACAATACTAAATGTTGTATCTTTCTTCGTTGTAATTGCACCACTGGAATAAATACTTACATTTGGATCAAGGTCTGCATCCGGAAGAACAATATTTCCAGCATCAAAATCTTCATAATTACCAATGTCAACCAAATATTCCGCAATTACACTATCTGTAAGTCCTGTCTTATTTGTTGCTGCTACATACTTTCTATGCATTTCCAATTCAGCATTATAATCTTCAATAAATCCTGCAGCAAAATACTGTGCAGACGGGAATTCATCCAACCATGCATTATACTCCGCATTTGTCATCTGTCCTGCCATCACCCTTGCACGATATAGCAGTTCCGTCTGAGTATATGCAGTCTGGAAATCATAATAATAATACTTCTTACCAGATATTTCCTGCAATACACACGGTACTTTACCATCAAACTGATAAGACGGGAAATACTTTTCAAACAAATCACTGCCCTTCAATGCCGGTGGAAGTTCTGCCAGATAATATCCAAGCGAATCCCCATCATCATTTTTAGCAAGCTTTGGAATTCCATTATAGGTTACCGGAATATAAGCTTCCTGGTTACTCTTTAATGAAATACTCTCACCCATCTTATAATCGCGGATGGTTGTAGTCTTATTATCATCTGTCCGCAATGCATCCGGCATTTCCGGATTATAATCTGTCGGATGATATGCATATGTATCCTTTACCGTGTTTACAACTGCATCACCTTCTCTTGTTGTTCCATCTACACTGTTTACATCCTTTGATAACTCAATGTATGTACGTCCTGCCAAGAACAATGTTTTTGCCTGAGCCAGATTCAATGTAGACTGCTCACCATTTACGATAATAGCACTACTGTTATAATGCCCACGATTTTCTGTTTTCTTATTTCCTTTTGCGTCTGTAACTTCAACCTGGAAATTTGCAGCATCAACAACCGGTGTAAACTTACGGTCATCTTTTTCTGTGCTGTCTCCATAGCCAAAATAGCTACCAGTTAACTGGAAAGAAGCTCCAGCAGCGTTTACTTCCGTGTCATCCTTTACATACATATTTGCTTTCATAATTGCCTCTGCACCTTTGTATGTAGTTTTGACCGTACCGTCTTTTGCTGTATTTTGCTTTACAGTACTATACCCATCTAATACTATATTATCTGTCCACACTTCGGATTCTGCTGTCTGGCTGCCATTCTTACCATAGATAGAAAGAGATCCCTTATCCATAACCGCCATGGTACCCGGTACAATAACCGTATCTGCCATAATAGATACCTGAGAACCATTTACATAAAATCCTGAATACTTACTCTTAATCGTTGCGCCATCATAATAATCGTTTCTTCCTGCAACCTCCGTTTGATTATTCTGTGTTGCATTCTTATTGTAATATGTATAATCACCGGATGTCTTTTCACCCTTTGCACTTTTCGAGGTAACACTTCCATGTGTATACAAATCCGCAATATTGACAGTTTCTCCATCTTCCTGTTCAATCTCATAAGTGTCAGATGTGGTAAGCTTTTTACTATCATCACTTACATCTTCATCCCAGGTACTTTCGTTATACTGCTTATTATAGTAATCAGAAGCAGCATATACATTACCCGCAATGGTTAGAGGGACTGTCGGCTGGTCAACTTCAACACCCATATCTCCAACTAATGCATACTTGAAGATATTAGGATCTGTATCATTCATAGAATCAAACAATACTGTGAAATCAGGATTGCCAATTACAATGTCTGTTGTGATGCTCTGTGTAAACACACCATTCGCAGAGGAACGATTATACTCCTGTGTACGACTTAATGTCAGATTCTTAATGATCTTACCAACCTTATTATTGTTTTCATCTTCATAATCCACAACCTGTATCCGGCTTGCATCCAGTTTTACCGAATCATTTGTAATATAAGATGCCAACTTTTCTGCCAGATCATCCAGACTTACTTTAAAGAATGGATTATTCTGCAACTGACGGTAGAACTCTTTTGAGAACATCTTCTGCGCTTCATTCTGTGTTTTTGTCACATAACGACCCTTACCCAGATCGTACTCAACCATATTCTCTACCGTATAAACATACGCATCCTGCAAATCTTCCACTGTCTGAGAACCGACGCCTGCATAAATCTCATTTAATGCCTGCTCAACATAATAGAAATTATCCCGGTCATTCAGTTCCTGCAGTTTTAACCGGTAAGATTGAACTGCCGCTGCTAACAAAGCCCCAACGATAATTCCAATAAATGCAACCGAAACGACTACCATTACAATACTGGAGCCGGCATTACTTTTTAGTTTTTTCAACAGCTTTTTGATTTTTTTCAACTAATTTGCCCCCTTTGCTCCAGATAACCGAACTGCATTTAAACTCTCCTTGTCCGGTGTTAATTTTACTGTAACTGTGTATAATCTTTCTGCCTCACGTGTATCTTCACTGAGCTTATACAAGACCTTCATACTCCCCGCTGTTGCTGATCCATCCGAAGATTCTGTGCTTGTAACATATGAATTACCTAATGCATACTTTGGATAAACCGCATCCACTTCATTCTCCGCAGAGCTTCTTTTTTCTTTCTCTCCCTTTACATAATCAAACACGCCTGAAAATGCATCTGACTGGAACTGAGAATCATTATCTCCATCATAGTAACCAGTTGTATCAAGATTTGTAAAGATGTATATACGTTTGTAGCCATTCGAGATTGTAGGTTTACCCGTGCTGTCAAGTTCTACAGATGTGTTTCTCTTCTTGCTTGCAAGATGTATCGTAACCTTTTTTGTCTGCGTAGAATCTGTATAATATGTATAATATTCCGCTTTCTTATCAGGAACCCCATCTCCATCTGAATCTATCGTATAATAATCATCCAGCTTCGCATGGGCATTCTGCTGATCCTTATACGGTTTATAGAGATACAGCTTGCTTTCATCTACATTGTTATCAAATAAGATATAATCATCACTCTGATATACCGCATTCTCAGTGTTTGCACCCGAAATGCAATATGGCTGATATTCAAAATAGATTTCCGGTGCCTGCTTTGTATAGAATTTCTGACTGAACACTGTATAACTTACCATGTCATGATAGGAGCTTGTTGCAGCACCATCAACAATCAGGCTATATGTATAATCATAATATACATCGGCTTTTACAATATAATAATCTTTTCCTGTTTTAACATCTGTTGCCTTATCTGTATATATCTTGATTAATCTCTTTGAATTGTTCATACTATCCTGCGATAATATCGACTCATTATCGACATTCAGCAATGCCTGCTGCCATGATTCATAATCCAATTCGCGAAGATGATCCATTGCTTTGGAGAACAAAGCTGAAAATGCTTCGGAATCAAAGCTGGATGTACCACCCAATATAAGTGCAACCGTATTTTTGTCAAGGTCATGCATATTACCCAGATTTACATCATTCGGGTTTTGTACATAACTGACTGCCGTTCCATCGGAATTGGTATCTGTACATACAACTGCTGATACAAACCCTTCATCATTATACTTTACAATCGAACCTTCATTGGTGAGTTCAAACCCTTCGCCAAAGGCTGCCAATTCTGTGCTTGTCAGATTATATGCAACTTTATAATGTTTTGGTGCACTCTCTCCACCATACGCACGTACTTTATTGGACAAGTCATCGAGTACTACAACATTTGAATACTTATCTCTCTTAGCTCCAATCTCACTATCCGGCAACTGATACTCATATGCGGAATATGTAAGATCTGTTGCAATCACATTTGCCGATGTATCATACATGGTAACCGAAAGATCTGCATGTGTAATGGGATCTCCATATTGATCATCCAGATCTTCCCTCGAAACAGTCTGGAATTCTTCCATCTCACTACCAGCCATCTCATTTACCTCCTGGAGAGCTTTCGCCTTCCGGCTCGTCTCCAGGGTATTGGCAAATTGTCTTAAAATCGGAGTTAAAAGGACTGACAATATGGCAACAGCTATGACGATTTCAATCAAAGTGAAACCTTTATTATTTGTTTTTGCCATAAATCTCACCCTCTCTTAGTATACCTTAACAGTACCTGTCTTGCTGCCTAAGGCAAATCTAGGAGCGTCATTGTCATCGTCTGCAACCTTTACGTATACAGGGACATTTGTATCATTTGTCACATTTAATTTAATACCATTCTTATCATCACTATCCACTCTCTTTGAGGACTCAACGTAGATTGTAAGCTCTGTATCTGTCAACTCAAATGAATATGAATCATCACCAAGTTTTACTTCTACCATATTCTTACCATCTTCATCCTTGATGGATACAGCAACTGTCTCGATTGAATTAGCAGTAGAGCTCACCTTGTCACTGCCTGCGCTCACGATAACGCCATCCGAGCTATCACCATTTGCATTATTCAAGCCAATCAAGATATCATGATCATCCTTGATATCCTCTCCCTGTCCGCTGTCATGAGAAGATGTATTAACACTAGGAGCACCGGCACCACCCTGGAAGATATTCGATACGCCTTCCGGAACATCTACATCAACCTTATCTGCTTCTCTTCCTTCACCAGATACACAATATGCATTCAGATTTACAGTTCCTGAATATGTCTCATCCTGTGAATTGTATGAAATATCAATCGATGAAATATTCATACGGTACTTATATCCCATAACATAATCAATGAAATCCTTAATTCCCTCATAAGAACCGGTATACTGGATTGGGAATGCAGCAGTCAGGCACTGATAATCTCCCGCAGCAGTTTCTGCAGTGTCCCCGGTCGTGTCCTCCGTGGTCTCCTCAGCAGAATCACCTGTGTTTGCTGCAGCTGCAGCACTTAAGCTGTAGTAAGATTCCGGCTCGCCCAGACCTACAGAATCTACTCCAAACTGCAGGTTGCCCTGATCCTTTTCTACGCCCTTAATGAACATAACAGAAATCTCCTGATCCAATGTGGCCGGGAAATATGCCAGTCTCTCATCGAATTTATCATTAAATTCCTTTGTCTTCTCCTCATACATCTCACGATCCTGCTGTTTTGCCATCAATTCATCATATCTTGTCTGCAACGAATCAACCTCTGACTGAATAGAATCTGCACTATCCATGTTATCCTTAAATACATACATATATGTAAGGCCAAGAATCGCCACTGCTACTATAAATAAAATAATCTTAATATTACTTTTGCTCATACTCACCATTCCTCCCTTACTCTGCTTCTGTATCGGTCTCTGCTTCCGTTGTCTGTCCATCATCCGCGCCATCTGTTGCAGCGGCAGGATCCTGCATCATCGGAACATAATTAACTGTAACGGAAAAATCATATGTAATTTCTCCTTCGTTATCTTTCTTTGTAATGCTTGCAACATATGCATTATCCACACAGTCAATCGTCTTCAACTGCATAATAAAATCTGCAATCGCATCGTAGCTTGTCGACGTACATGGCATTGTTACTCCATTGTTATCTGATGTGAATCCCGTTACAACAACTGCCGTCGGAATCTTCGCCTCCAGTTCTGAGATAAACTGTCTTGCGTTCTCATTCAATTGATACGTTGTATAGTACATAGACTCCATATCTGTGTACTTTGCCTGCGCATCGTCATATGCATTAATAATATCTTCGATGTCACTGACTCTTGCAATATCTGCTTCTAACTGATCCCGTTTTTCTGTCACAGTGTTCTTTTTATTGATTGAATAGAACGCCATACCAGCCGCACCAATTGCTGCAACCGCAACCAATGCGATAAATGGTGTTAAGCTTCCTTCTTTCTTTACCGCTGTCTGACCAGCATCCGAAAGTTCAAATCCCATTGGTGCAAACGCTGCTCCGATTGGAGTTACCAAATATACAGGATTGTATACTTTCAGGTCAATGCTAGGATCAAACTTGATATTGTATAATGTATCCATGATTCGTGTGCTGACATTTAACTGTACCTTAAAGAGTCCGTCAATACCACGAATCAAAGCACCATCACCGGTCAGGAATACATCCTCGATCGGCTTGTCCGGATTTTTTGATGCATAGAAATCCATAACACGTCCAATATTATTGATCAAATACCGGAACGCACCAGTTACTTCATTATCATCAAAATCAACGGTAATCAAGCGATCGTTCTGGAGAAGTGTCATCGCAGTCGTTGCATCGACACCCTTATCATCCATGACTACATTTACAACTGAGTTTGTACCATATGGAACCGTTCTCTGCAGCAACAGATTATCGCCCTGTACAATATTCAATACTGTACTCTCGCTGCCTAACTGGATAACCATAGTCGTTGTATTCTGATTTGTCTGTGTCTTAATGAGCTGGAGCATTGCATTACCGATATAATCGAGTGCAACAACATTCAATCCAGCCATCTGTCCTAAATCATAATAAGACTTTACCATATGCTGTGGTGCTGCAACCGCAAGCACACGAAGCTGCTTGTTATTTTCTTCATCTGTTACTGTCTCAAGTACAGAATGAGAAACTACGTAATCTTCTATATTTACAGGGAAATACTCGGATGAGTTTGAATTGATAATTCCTCTGATCTTTTTCTCCGGAACAAACGGTATCATAACCTCTCTGTTTACAATCTTGGTCGATGAAAGAACAAAGATTGCATTTTTATTATTAATACCGCGAGCCATCAACTGCTGTGTGATTGCTTCTGCAATCTTCTCTGGCTCCTTTAACACACCATCTTCATAAGAATCTTCCGGTGTTTCAAAAATGATGATATTATGAATCATCGTCTGCTTTTTTGCTGAAGCAGTCAGCTCAATAATTGTAATACTTTCGTTTGTGATATCAATGGATAACACTCTATTGCTTTTTGCCATTCGTTATAGCCTCCCTCGCTAATCAGTGATTTTTATTTTCGGGCAAAACCGCCCGCATCTTTTACTTATAGGTACCAGCTCACGAGCTGTTCACCCCATATCATCGCTATAAATAAGCCCACAGATAAATATGGGCCAAAAGCCAGCTTCCTGCCAGCTTTCTTAACAGCCATCCGTATGAGGTGTACCACCGCTCCGATGATACACGCCATGATAAATGCTATAATATTAAGTTTCCAGCCCAATAGTAAGCCGGTTGCTGCCATAAGTTTTATGTCACCGTGTCCAATGCCTCTCCCCTTGGTAACAAGGTAAATAAGAAGTAAAAAACCGCTGACCGCAAACAAACCGATTACATACTGACTCCAATTACCCAAATCGGTAAACAGTCTAACCAGTCCCAAAGTTAGAATAAAAAGTATAAATCCAAATGGGATTTCCTTTGTGCGCCAGTCAATCACACTCAGCGCTAACAAGGCAGAAGCACACAGGCAATAAAGGAATGTCTCTATTGTAATTCCTTTTGCGAGGAAGAAAATCACATACAATATCCCATTCGCCGCTTCGACAATCGGATACTGTACCGAGATATGCGCCTTACAATGCCTGCACTTTCCACCTAAAAATAAATAACTAAATAAAGGTATGAGTTCATACCATGATAAGGTATGACCACACGTCATGCAATGAGACCGTTTCAAGGTTATACTTTCTTTTAAAGGGAGTCGCAATATAAGGACATTCAAAAAACTGCCAATTACGATTCCATATAACGCAAAAAAAATGCTAAATACTATTGTTACTAACATTGTCCTAACCTTTCCGTCTCATTTTTCAAAGTAAGTTCCGCCTGGCGAATCAGGCGGAACTTTATTATCTTACTTGGTCATTGTTATAACCTTTTTGTTTTACTGGTATGCTCCACATGCTTCTGGGCAAATTGGATATGCTGCTGTGTATGCACCAACACTAGCATTCTCACCAGTACCAGGGAGTGCACTAGGTGCTGTATCTCCACCGATCAATACATAAACAGTTCCCTTAGCGCTGATCAATGCGTAGAACTTTGTTGGTTTTACTGTACATGCACTTGCCTTTGTATCTTTGTTTGCCTTTGTGTACTTAAGCTTAGGTGTCTTCTCACCAATGTTTGTACCAATCTCAGACTTTGCCAATTCATCCACATTAGCAACAGATACCGTGATACCTGTAGTATTACATCCAGAAATCGCAATAGCTCCTGAAGAAGTTGTCTCACCAGTTGTTGCCTTATTTGGCTCAATTGTGATTGTAGAGAAAGCATTATCACCTGTTGCTGTAAGATTAGTCAGATATGCATAAATATCCTCGTTACCAAGTGCTGTCTCAACAGCTGTCTTAATTGTCTTTGCAGAACTTACATCGTTAGACTTTCTTGACTTATCAATATAACGAATCAATGCAGGAGCAATTGCACCAGCAAGGATTGCCATGATAGCGATAACGATAATCAGCTCTACGAGTGAGAAACCTTTGTTGTTTGTTTTTTTCATAAATGTTCTCTCCTTTTCTTATATAGTTTTTTATATGATAAAACCGATGTCCTCGCCCAACGGTTTGTATCCGATTTTATTAATAATTGTCCACTGCGTCGTACATGCTGAGCATTGGGCTGTAGATAGCCATGACGATGCCGCCGACAACGACACCCATGATTACAATGATGAGCGGTTCCATAGCTGCTGTAAGCGCATCCGTTGCATCATTTACTTCCATCTCATAGTAGTCTGCAACCTTGTCCATCATGTCTTCGATATTACCAGTCTCCTCACCAATCTTTGTCATCTGAGAAAGCATCGGCGGAAACAAACCGCAGTCTCGAAGTGGCTTGGAAAGTGGAACACCCTTTGCAATCTGTGTTTTTGCATCCAAAAGTGCTTCCCGGATAATCCGGTTGTTGATCATCTTTGCTACCTGCTCCACTGCATCAATCAAGCTGATACCAGACGCCATCAACGTTGCCATCGTACGAGAGAATGTTGCCGCTGCTGACTTGATTGTCAAGTTTCCAAACAATGGAAACTTAATGCCAATCTTTGCATATAAGAGAGAACCTGGTTCTGTCTTTCCAAATGCCTTTAATCCAAACACAATTGCTGCAACAACAATCACTAAGATATACCATTTATGCTGTAAGAAATCACTTAAGTTCACAAGCATCTGTGTGGCTGCCGGGAGTTCTGATCCAAGATCGTCAAACATCTGTGAGAACTGTGGAATAACGCCTACCAATAGCACTGCCACAACCGCTACAACGACAATCAGGATAACGATTGGATATGTAACTGCACCTTTCACCTTCGAATGCAGTGCATTTGCTGTTTCAAAGTGCGTTGTCAGTCGATCAAAGCAGACCTCCAGATTACCGGACATCTCTCCAGCCGCTGTCATATTGACCATAATCGGTGGAAAAACCTTCGGATTTAATTTGAACGCATCTGCCAACGTACCACCCTTTTGTACATACGCCTGTGCTTCCTGCAATGCACGTTTCAAAGTTTTGTTTTCTAGCTGTTCCGACATCATTTCCAGTGCATTTATGATCGTAACACCTGCATTCAAGACTGCCGAAAACTGTTTACAGAAAACTGCTAAGTCTTTGTCTTTGACTTTCTTGCCGCTTCCCTTTCTCGCAGCCCCCTGTTCCTTTATATCCTGGACAATCAGTCCTTCGGACTTCAGCTTTTCTTTTGCCTTGTCAAGGTTAATCGCCTCTATCGAGCCTTTCTTCGCCTTGCCGTTTTTGTCCATGGCTTTGTAATTGTATTGTGCCATTTTAACTCCTCCGACCTCTTATTTTTCTAAAAAATGAACATTTTATGAACAATTTATATACTGATACTACTCTATTTGATAGTTTTTTGCAATAAAGTTCAATAAAATAATTTAATTTTGTGAAACTTGCACAAACGTTACATCTGTTTCTTCATTGCAACCTGATCCTGTGCGTACACAAGTGCCATGTCTCTGGAAATAGTTCCACTCTTATACAAATCCAGAATATAATCATCCAGTGTAATCATACCTAATGCACGGCTTGTCTGAATCGTGGACTGGATCTGATGGTTCTTCTGCTCACGAATCAGACTTCGGATTGCCGGGCTGGCAAGCATAACCTCGAACGCTGCCACTCGTCCGTGTCCGTCAGCTGTCGGAATCAGTGCCTGTGAGATAACGCCTTCCAGAATCATCGCCAACTGAATACGTGTCTGTTGCTGCTGATGCGTTGGGAACACATCAATGATACGGTCGATCGTAGATGCCGCACCGATTGTATGCAGTGTCGAGAATACCAAGTGTCCAGTCTCAGCAGCTGTGATTGCTGTAGAGATTGTCTCCAGGTCACGCATCTCTCCTACAAGGATGATATCCGGATCCTCACGAAGGGCTGCACGAAGTGCATTTGCATAAGAGAGTGTATCCATACCAACTTCCCGCTGGTTTACAACTGATTTCTTATGTTTGTGGATATACTCGATTGGATCCTCCAGTGTAATGATGTGATCGGTCAGGTTTTCATTTGCTTTATTGATAATAGAAGCAAGTGTTGTTGACTTACCGGAACCGGTTGGTCCTGT
>DHJV01000095.1:11361-14530 GCA_002404515.1 Lachnospiraceae bacterium UBA4711
ACGCCTCTGGGATTCCCAACTGATCCGGTCTGGGAATAATGGTATCGACCTTTCTGTATGCAGCCGCCATGTTTCCACGATCCATAAATACGTTTACACGGAATCGACCTGTCTCCGGAGATGCGAAGGAAAAATCCACTTCGCCTCGTTCCTTTAAGATCTGCTTATGACGATCATGCATTGTCGAACCAATTGCTTCTGCTGCATCTGCCGGTGTCATCGCCGGAAGCTCTACCTCTGTCAACCGGCCATTGATACGAAGTTTCGGCGGAATACCTACCGCAATATGGATATCGGATGCATTCTGCTCCACTGCGAATGCCAGAAGTTCTTTCATGTCTACCATGTTCTTTTCTCTCCCTCTTTTACATTATAGTTTTAATATTCATCACCCGTCTCATATGTGATCTTCTTCATCTCACTAATCGACGTAATACCGTTCAATACATGTTGTGCCGCGCCCATCTTCAAAGTAAGCATGCCTTCTTTTAACGCCTGTTTCTCAATAACATCTGCCGTAGCTCCTTTTGAGATAACCGCCTGCAGTTCCTTGGATACCGGCATCATCTCATACACACCGATTCGTCCGGCATAACCAGTATCTCCGCAAAGCGGACATCCAACCGGTTCATAAATGATGACATCATCATCCATATCTTCCGGCTTCACGCCAAGAATCTTCTTTTCTTCCGGTTCCGCCAATCGCGCCTGTTTACAAGAGCTGCAAAGTCTACGAACAAGTCGCTGTGCGATAACGCCAACCAACGCATCACCTGCTACATAAGGCTCGATACCCATATCGATAATACGTGTAACCGTAGATGCAGCTGAGTTTGTATGCAGTGTGGATACTACCAAGTGTCCAGTGATAGCCGCCTGTACGGCAATCTGTGCAGTCTCACCATCTCGAATCTCTCCGATCATAATAATATCCGGATCCTGACGGAGGATGGAACGAAGGGCTGCTGCGAAGGTAAGCTCTGCTTTTACATTTACCTGTACCTGATTGATACCGTCGATATTTGCCTCGACAGGATCTTCTACCGTGATGATGTTAACATCTTCGGTATTCAACTCACTTAACGATGTATACAATGTGGTTGATTTACCGGAACCTGTCGGTCCTGTTACAAGGATGATTCCATGCGGATTGCTCAAGATACCATCAAATACCTTTAATTCCTTTGGTCCAAATCCAAGTGCGCTCTTCGGTTTCGTCAGACCGTCCTTGGAAGTAAGTCTCATAACGGTTTTCTCCCCATAGACCGTTGGAAGAATAGATACACGGACATCGTACTCTCTCCGGTCGACCATGATCGTGATACGACCATCCTGTGGCTTACGTTTCTCTGCGATATCCATGCCACCAATGATCTTGATACGGGCACTGATACCTGCCAGAAGTCCAATATCATAAGTCATAACATGTTTTAATGCACCGTCAATACGGTAACGGACACGCACGCTGCTCTCCAACGGTTCGATATGTATATCGGAAGCTCTCTGTCTGACACCACCCTCGATAATCTGTTTTACCAGAAGTACGATTGGTGAGTTCTCGATGTCTTCATTTACAGCATCCTGATCCGCCTCAGTCATGCCGTTTTCCTGCATCTCTTTCCGGTACTGTTCCGCAGCCTCCATTGCCTGCGCATTACCGTAATATTTACCGATTGCATCCATGACGTCATCTTCCATTGCAAGCAATGGTTCTACCTGCGCATTCATGGCAATGCCAATATCATCAATGGCATTCAGGTCCATAGGATCTACCATTGCCACACGCAGAATATTAGGATTGTTTTCATCGTATCCAATCGGGATTGCCTTATATTTGTTGACTAAGTTTTCCGGTACCTGTTTCAACAAATCTTCATCCAGCTTGCAGGCTTTCAGCTCGATGTAATCAATTCCCATCTGTGTCGTCAGCACTGTGATCAACAGCTCCTGGCTGATAAAGCCAAGCTCCATGATTACATTACCGATACGACCACCATTTTCCTTCTGATAGGCAAGTGCCTCCTGAAGCTCTTCTTCCGTAATAGCCCCCGCTTCAACAAGCAAATCACCTATACGAATCTTCTTTCTTCCTCCAGTTATTCGCATAGCAATACCCTCTCATAAATTTTATAGTATGTATAATTATAGCATAGCCTATTTGAAAAAAAAAGCAATTTTTTGCTATAAAAAACAAATTATGTTAACAATTATTTTTCTTTATAATTTCTTCCAGATATATGGTAGAAATGCTATCATAAAATCAAACATTCCATGTATAACCGAGACCATGATGTATCCACATTTTTTCCATTTATAATACAGTAAAGTATAAATACCTCCTATCACAAATGCCAACGCAACATTTCCCCAGCCATGCTGAAACAAATGTGACAACGCAAATAATATATTTGCAATAACCGGAGCAGTCCACTTGTATCGTTGCAACAAGCTCTCCAAACTTCCCATTATTGCTACACGATACACCAGTTCTTCAGCCGGGCCTACTGCAAATACATAGATACACAATTGAAGTAAAATTATCCATATACTATCTGGATACATTTGTGCAATATTTCCATCCTGCAGAATATACTCAGCTCCAATCCACAGAATTGCAATAATTGTTCCAATTCCAATGCCAGTTAATATCTGAAATATAATCCGTGTACCAAATAGCTCTTTCAAATTGATCTTGCGATTGATGCAGTTGATTACCGCCGGAATTGCAACAATCCATGGAATCATGCACAGTGAAACCCTATACCATATCAAATTCCATATGTAATCTGGTACTCCTAGAAAAGCTGCCGAAAAAATAAATGTGAAAATAAGTAAACGAATAAAACGGAAAACTTCTTTTTCATTCTTTATTTGAATTTTTACATCGTGTTTTAAATGAAACATAACCCTCTCCTTCCACAATCTATAAAATCATCATACCATCTTTTTCCATCTTGGAAAAGCACTATTTTCCACCATTCGTCATAATATATACATTATCCAAAGAATAAAAAAGGCACTGTCCAATCACCACAGTGCCTGCATACTACTCCTTCGCATTTCATCATTTATGATCCAGTTGTGCCCGAAGCTTCACAATCTCTTCTTCCAGTTTTCGTTCGTGCTCTTTTGATTGTTGCAACGACTCCTCTGCCTGCTTTCGTTCTTC
>DHJV01000095.1:14619-15673 GCA_002404515.1 Lachnospiraceae bacterium UBA4711
CGTTCTTCCTCTGCCTGCTTTCGCAACACCTGTTCCTGGCGGCATTCTTCTTCGGACTGATTGAGTTTCTCCTGCAATTCATCCATCATATATTTTACCGTATTTTTATCCGCTATCTTCAACGCTTCTGAAAACATGAGCATCACCTCCTCAGGCTTCTTTACGTATTCGCTCATTTCCTGGAATACTGCCTTGCTCCATGGATATTCACGAATTGTCTGTTCAGCATCTTCTTTCGTCTCTGCGGTCAGAACGCTCAGCCATCCGTTCAGATCATCCGCATGCAAGCCTGTTGCACATTCAGTATATCGTTTTTCACAGAATACATCAAGCGAAATCAGGAAATATTCCTGCAACAGTTCTAATTCCAGATTTGTATCAAATTTCGTTTTTCCGTGGTGTCTGTATGCCCCTTGCAATTTTTCATTCTTAAATGCGGCACTTGTTTTCTCGTATAATACTATGGTATACACTTTCTTCAAATCCGAATAAAGAAAGTTCTTATTCTGTTTCAGGCGCGTATACTCACGCAGCAGCAAGTCCGAAGAATAACAGGATATACGTTCCGCAGTAAACTGATATGGAATTTTTTGTATCTCCACATTTGCCAGAGATCCATCCCCTAACCGGACAACAATATCCATAACTAACAGTGAATCAACCGACACCGCTGTATTCTCGGACGGCAACACGTCCTCCACTGTGACAGATTCACCGATAATTGCACTGAGCAGGTTTGACAGCCATTCCGGGTGTACATCTGGATTAAAAATACATTTAAAAAACGGATCATATGTAAGCGGCATTGTTTTCCTGCCTGTCATATAATCTTCAAAACGTTTTTTCCATGCTTCATCCATCCGTATATAGTCTGCATACACCCCTGTTTTTTTCATGGTCTGTTCTAATTCTTCTGTCGTTAAATAATTCATATCTCTGTTCATAAAAATACGTCCTCCTGTTAAATGTTTTAATGCATCAAATGGGTAACTAAAAGAATTTCTAAAGAATTAAATATATTTATAAATCATAGACTGTTACCGAACTACGCCAG
>DHJV01000108.1:0-16820 GCA_002404515.1 Lachnospiraceae bacterium UBA4711
GATATGCGTCTGCGTGCTCTGACCGGTTTGGAAAGAGAGAAGCTTGAGAAAGAATACAGAGAATTGATGGAGCTCATCAAAGAGTTGAAAGCAATTCTGGCAGATGAGAAGCTGCTCCTTGGTGTAATCAAGGAGGAAATCCTGATCATCGCAACAAAGTATGGTGATGACAGAAGAACTTCTATCGGCATTGATATGGATGATGATATCACAGTCGAAGATCTGATTCCGAAGGAAAATGTTGTAATCGCTATGACAAAGCTTGGCTATGTAAAGCGTATGACAATCAACAACTTCAAGAGTCAGAACCGTGGTGGTAAGGGCATCAAGGGTATGCAGACAATCGAGGATGATTTCATCGAGAATCTGTTCATGACAACGACGCACCATTACATCATGTTCTTCACGAATCAGGGACGTGTATATCGTCTGAAGACGTATGAGATTCCAGAATCCGGACGTACTGCAAGAGGAACGGCAATCGTGAACCTGTTACAGCTCCAGCCGGATGAAGTAATCACAGCAGTCATTCCAATTCGTGAGTACCATGAAGGAAGATACCTGATCATGGCTACAAAGAATGGTATGATCAAGAAGACAAAGATTACCGAGTATGCAAATGTTCGTAAGTCCGGACTTGCAGCAATCACCCTGAAAGAGGGCGATGAGCTGATCGAGGTAAAGGCAACGAACAATACGAAGGATATCATCCTGATCACAAAGCAGGGTATGTGTATCCGCTTCAATGAGAAGGAGGTTCGTTCAACCGGACGTACATCTATGGGTGTTATCGGTATGAGTGTGGCTGAAGATGATGAAGTGATCGGAATGCAGTTAGACACGCAGGGCGAAGCACTTCTGATCGTATCGGAGAATGGTCTTGGTAAGCGTACACTTGTCGAAGAATTTACACCACAGCATCGTGGCGGTAAGGGTGTGAAGTGTTACAAGATCACAGATAAGTCCGGAACTGTTGTTGGTTTCAAGGCAGTGAACGATGATAACGAAATCATGCTGATCACCAACCAGGGTATTGTAATCCGACTCCTGTGTAAGGATATCTCTACATTAGGCAGAATTACAACTGGTGTGAAGCTCATCAACATGGATCTGGAAAGTGACATTACCGTTGCAAGTATTGCAAAGGTTCGTCAGAAATCTGCAGATGAATCCGAGTCCTTGGAAATCATGGAACGCGAGATGAATGAGGCAGACAATGAAGAAGGTAATGTAGAAGAACCGGAGAGTTCAGAAGATAAGTAAAGTAATAATTAAGGACGATGTATTATGATGATACATCGTCCTTTTTTGTTTATAATAGATTACTTTTGATATTTTGATATTCTTCTGGTGAAATCAAGCCCTTTTGTAAAAGTTGTCCATATTTTATCAATTCATCAGCAGAGCTAACATTATAATTATTATTTACTGGATTATCCACAACATTGTCTTTTGCCAAACGTAATTGCTTCTGAAAATTATCAATTTCATTTTGAGAAAACCAACGAATATCAAAAGCAATTTCTCCTCCTGCATATTGAATGGAAATTAGTGATATTTTATTTTTAAAATATAAAAAAACATATGCTAATATTATAGGTATAATATAATAGCCAAATATATAAAAGTTTCTACCAAAACTTAAAGTAAAAATTAATCCAATAAAAAAAACAATAGCAATAATTAGATAATGTATAGGATTATAGTGCTTTATTTCGGTTCCTGTGACATCTTTTAAATCAACAATCTGAGAACGTGAATTTTTAACGATTTTAGGATTTCCATTATTATTATAGAAAACATTATATGATTTTCCTTGAAAATATACTCTTTTATCAGTTATAAAAGAAAATCCTTTTGATAAAATCCCAGTAGAAATAAAATTCTGAATATAAGAATTTCCTAAAGTTGAAATTAGTCTTTCATTTTTATTGACAAAAAACTGACTTAAGTAATAAGGATAATTAAAGTTATTTGTATTTTGATCCATATGTATACCTTCCTTTTTAATATTAGCCATTTATGGCTAATATTATTATAGTCCATTTATGGGTATTATGCAATAAAAAAGGATAAAAGCATGATTTCTTATGAACCATTATGGAACACATTAAAATTGAAAGGTATCTCACAGTATCAGTTAATAAATAAGTATCACGTTTCTGCAGGGCAATTATCACGATTGAGAATTAATAGTTATGTATCTACGCATACATTAGATCGTTTATGTGAAATACTCGATTGTAAGCTAGAAGATATCGCAGTTTATAAAAAAGAGGAAACAGATATATAATAGTTTTTGTTGCTTTCTGTGTTTGATTTGATATAATAATAGACAATATTGGTATTTTATTCGTGAAAAGAGGGAAAAGCGATGAACGATAGTATTAAAGAAGGTTTGGAAGGTCTTTCCAAGATGGATGGAGTATCCAATTTCTTATATGCACTTATGTATTGGGTAGGTGTCATATTTGTATTGTTATTTGTGACATACATTTTTGTTTCAATTTATGTGCGTGCACAGAATAAGAAACGCGGAATTGATACGAAAGATAAAGACGATTATTTGGATGATTAAAAGAAGGGCTGCTATATGAGAAATCATGTAGCAGCTTTTTTGTATTTTTTATGAATAGAAGCATATAATATAAACAAATTGACATATACCTGTATAACAGGTACAATATAAAAAATTAAAATTTTATATTATCATTAGGAGATGATGGTATGGAAAAAATGATAGAGACAACAAAAGTAAGTGAAATATTGTGGGAAGAATTTATGAAACCGTTGGATATTTCAGCATACAAATTAGCAATGGAAATCCATGTTCCAGTTTCAAGAGTACAGGATATTTTGCATGACAGAAGAAAAATAACAGTAGATACTTCTTTAAGACTTGCAAAATATTTTGGGGTGTCGGATTCTTATTTTTTGAATATTCAAAATGATATTGATTTACGTAATGCAAAGTTAAATCTGAAGGATGAAATTAATAGTATTCAAACCTATAAATATGCATAAAAAGGAGTAAACCATGCGAACATTACACACAGACAAAATCATTGAAGCAGTGAAAGAAATGTGTATCTCAGCCAACCTGTATCTGGCAGATGATATGGATGGTAAGATACGGCAGGCGGCAAAAGAGGAAGACAGCACACTTGGCAAGCAGATCTTGAATCAGTTGATCGAGAATATGAAGATTGCCGGAGAGGATAAGACACCAATCTGTCAGGATACAGGAATGGCAGTGTTCTTCGTGAATGTTGGACAGGATCTGCATATTGAAGGAATGAATCTGACGGATGCCATTAACGAAGGTGTGAGAAGAGGATATACCGACGGATATCTGCGGAAATCTGTCGTGAAAGACCCATTGCAGCGTGAAAATACTGGAGATAATACCCCGGCAATCATCCATTATGATATTGTACCGGGAGATAAGCTGGAAATCACGATTGCGCCGAAGGGCTTTGGAAGTGAGAATATGAGTAAAGTATATATGTTGAAGCCGGCAGATGGGGAAGAAGGAATCCGTCAGTCCGTGCTTGCAGCTGTGAAGGATGCCGGACCAAATGCATGTCCTCCGATGGTAGTTGGTGTTGGACTTGGCGGTGATTTTGAGCTTGCGGCAAAGCTTGCGAAAAAAGCACTCACAAGACCGGCAGGTTCACATTCGGAGAAGGCACATATTGCGAAGCTCGAAGATGAGATATTGGAGCTTGTGAATAAGACTGGAATCGGACCGGGTGGACTTGGAGGAAAGACAACGGCGCTTGCAGTCAATATTGAAACTTACGCAACGCATATTGCAGGTATGCCGCTTGCAGTCAATATGTGCTGCCATGTAAACCGTCACAAGACAGTTGTATTATAAAAAATAATATAAGATATAATGAAGCGTGCACAGCTCATCATGATATCTTGTGGTGACATTAAGTAATATATGAAGTAGAAATATTCATGGAAAGGAATATGCACTTGGGAAAGGTTTCAAATTATATTAACCAGAATATGGCGAAATTCAAGCAGATCTACATACGTTATACTGCGAGTATTTTTTGTGCGCTGATTATATCGGTTGTGAGTATCATAGCAAATCAGAAAAAAGGGTTTGATATAGAATCCATCGTGACTGTCTGTTCTATCTGGCTTGCCGGGAATTTTCTGGTTGAGAGTCTGTGGAAGAAAACAGCAGAAGAAGCACAGAAAAACAAACGGAAATGGCTGATTGGTTATGGCGTAACATTTGTGATTGCGATAGTATTTGAGAATTTGTCAGAGATTCTTAAAGCACAGAAAGCGGATATACCGAATCTGATATTTCAAAGTATTTTGTATTTTTACATTGCGTGCACGGTGCTTCTTGCAATTTATGTATTGCTCCGGCAACAGCAACTGGATCTGCCACATTGTATCGGACGAATCATATTCGCATTGCTCCGGGCAGTTGGCGTCTATCTGGTGCTGAATATTGCGGTTATTCTGATTCTTGAAATTATAAATGCATTGCTTGTGGATATAGATACGTTCAGAGTGGAGTTGAATATTCAGTTATTGCTGAGTGCACTTGCATATTTCCCAACCTGCCTGCTTGCTGTCTCGGACACGAGTGAAGATAACGCGGCATTTACGAAGAAATTTGTATCCTATGTGTTACTTCCATGCGTGTGGATTGCGATGTTCGTGATCTATCTCTATGTGGTAAAAATCTTTGTGACACAGGAGGTTCCGAGCAATGAGATTTTCGGCATCTGTGCGAGTCTTTTTGCGGTTGGTATGCCAATCTGGATGATGGCATCCGGGTTCGTGGAGGAGAAAGCTTCACGTTATGCGAAACTTATTTCTATTACGAAATATATCTATGCACCGTTTATCCTGCTTGAGATTTATTCGATGTCGGTGCGTGTCAAAACATATGGACTGACGGAGCAGCGATATGCGGCGTGGATGTTTATATTGCTGCAGATCATCTATATTCTGTGGGAGAAAATCTATGTGCTGTATGTTAGTCACGTAGAAAAAAACGAGATATATAAAAATCAGGCAGATATAGACAATGCAGGAAAAGAACATATATATGAGAAAAATCAGAAAGAGGCACAAACAAACTGGCACTATGAAAATCTCATTCTAGTCTTAGTTGGATTTTTATTTGTCGGACTTCTGCTTCCATTTGGAAATGCACAATATCTGTCATATCAGTCACAGAAAAACCGGTTGATTAAGAATCAGACATCAGATATGGAGGAAGCTGCAAAAACATATGATTATCTGCTTACAAATGCATATGGCAGGCGATATCTGGATAACTCTCTTACCGAAGCGGAGCGGGACGAATTACATAACATGCTGTATGACCGGGACAGTGACGATCAATGGAAATCCGTGTATTTCAATGCATATCCGATTGAAGAGGGTGGATTGGCTATTGATGGTTATAAAAAAATCTATGGGGTAGATGAACATTGGCGGGATGAAAGTTCTGTTCATGAATATGAGAACAAAACAATCACAGCCGGAGATAATGTATATGCGAATGTAGATCTTACTTCCTGCATTTCGTATTATAAGGACTTAGAAGATAAAAATGAAAATCAGGTCGTAGATGAGAAAGACAAGGTCTATGAAATTCAAATCAGTGATACAGAAAAATTGATTGTAACGTATATCAGTTTTGAAATCGATGAAGAACAGGCTATGATAAAAAGAGTGTTCATAAAAGGATATATGTTGACGAAGTAAATACAACAAAAAAATAGGAAGCGCGCTGATGCGCGCGTAGGTCATCACACTAACGCGTGGTGAAAAAAAAGGAGGATTAGAGAATGGAACGACATATTGCAGTACCATTTAGCGAAGAGGAATTAAAGGAGCTTCATGCGGGAGATTATATTTATCTGACTGGCACAATTTACAGTGCCAGAGATGCTGCACACAAGCGGATGTATGATGCTATCTGTGCTGAGCAGGAGAAGCATCCGGAAGTAGATTATACCGGCGCAAAGCTGTATGAGGATAAGATTCTGCCATTGGATATCACAGGAAATACAATCTATTATCTCGGACCAACACCAGCAAAGCCGGGACAGGTGATCGGTTCTGCAGGACCTACCACGAGCAGTCGTATGGATAAATATACACCGCTTCTGTTGTCGAAGGGTTTGAAGGGCATGATCGGAAAAGGTAAGCGCAGCCAGGCAGTGATTGATGCAATTGTGAAGGAAAAAGCCGTGTATATGGCAGCTGTTGGCGGAGCGGGTGCACTGTTATC
Source organism: Lachnospiraceae bacterium UBA4711 (assembly GCA_002404515.1). Taxonomy (GTDB): domain Bacteria; phylum Bacillota; class Clostridia; order Lachnospirales; family Lachnospiraceae; genus Coprococcus_C. Next base: position 6,278 of record DHJV01000108.1, read on the forward strand.
CAAGTGCATCAAGGAGTCAGAAGTGATTGCTTATGATGATCTTGGAACCGAAGCAATCCGTAAGATGCGCGTCGAGAATCTTCCTGTTATCGTCGTAATCGACAGTGAAGGACACAATCTGTATGAGACGGCGGTTGCAGATTATCTGAAGGAGCATAATTAACATAATGAATATGAAAGTTGGTTAGTAGATGAAAGAAAAAGAACATCAGTCAATAGAATGGAAACAGGCATGGCGTGATGAATATTTGAAGTGGATTTGCGGATATGCAAATGCATATGGGGGAATAATATATATTGGTACAGATGATGAGGGTAATGTTATTGGAATTGATAATGCGAAAGAACTGTTAGAAATGATTCCAAGCAAAATTACAGATACAATGGGAATTATTGCGGATGTAAATTTATTGTATAAAGATGGCTTGGAATATTTGGAAATAGTTGTCGATAAATATCCTTCATTAATTAGTTTTCGGGGAAAATATTATTATCGTTCTGGTAGTACTATGCGTGAGATTACTGGAAAGGAATTAGAAAGGACATTGTTAAAGACGCAAGGAAGAACATGGGATGGAGTACCATTGCCTAAGCTTTCGGTAACAGATTTAAAACAAGATGCAATACAGTTATTTAAGCAAAAGGCGGTAAGACGTGGCAGATTGACTCAGGAAGATGTAAATGTGTCTGATGAAGTGCTTATGGATAATTTGCATCTGATAGATGAAAATGGATATTTAATAAGGGCAGCTATGTTAGCATTTTATAATGATCCAGAAAAATGGGTTACAGGAGCCTATGTTAAAATTGGTTTCTTTGGAAATTCGGATTCTGATTTGAAATATCAGGATGAAGTGCATGGTCCATTGCTTGAGCAAGTGGATAAAACTATAGATTTAGTGTACACGAAATACATGAAAGCACGTATTGCTTATGAGGGTATTCAGAGGATTGAACAGTTTATGTTTCATAAAGATGCATTTCGTGAGATTCTTTTAAATGCAATTGTTCATAAAGACTATAGCAGTTGTAATCCTATTCAAATTAGTGTTTATGAGGATAAGATATATGTTTGGAATGATGGTGAAATGCCTCCTAATTTGGATACAACGGATAAGTTGTTTATGAAGCATTCTTCCAAACCATATAATCCGAATTTAGCAAATGTATTTTTTAAAAGCGGAATGATTGAGGCTTGGGGAAGAGGTTTTGAAACTATTGGATAATTACCATTATCTTGGTCATAATGACCAAGATAGTGACCAAGATATGCAAAACAAAATTATCGAATTTTGCAGAATACCAAAATCAGCAAGTGAAATTCTGAAAGAATTTAATCTGGAACGTTCTTATTTTAGAAGACATTATCTGGATAGAATGCTTAAAGTAGGAGATTTAAAAAGGACAGAACCAGATAAACCTAAAAGTAAAAATCAGAAATATTATTCATAGACTTGGTCAGGAAGATGGTCATTTGACCATCTTCCTGACCAACAGTATGTAATAAATATAATGAAAAGGCAGGTGTTAAAATGGCAAAAAACAAAGTTAAAGTCGAATATGATGTAGATATGGAAAAGGAGCGCAGGAAGAAACAGCAGAAAAATGGCAAAACAGGATTTGCTATCCGCAGATCAAACATTCTTCTGTATGTGTTGCTGCTCGTTGTAGAAATATTGTTTTATTATTTCCTGACACCGGCAATCAATGTACATACCTCTGAATTCTGGACATGGGTGATAATTACGCTTGCGGCAATCGGATTCTGCTCCTTTGATTTCAAAGGAACACGCATTACCAGAAAAGGGAATATCAAAGAAACCGTTGGCTCGACAAAGGTGGTAATGGTTTCATTTACTGCAATTCTTGTGTTAATTATAGGACTGATTATAGGCGGGCTGGCATCTTCCAAATTGTTCCGCGCATCGAAATATGCTGGAATCATCAAGGTTGAGGATGGTGATTTTGCAACGGATGTACCGGAAAGTGAGAATATCAATAACATTGCGCTGATGGATACGGACAGTGCAAGAATCATCGGTGATCGTGCGATTGGTTCCCTGTCTGACGTTGTCAGCCAGTATCAGGTGAGCGAGACATACAGCACGATTGATTATAATGGTGTGCCAATGAAGGTTGCACCGCTTGAATATGCGGGATTTATCAAATATCTGAATAATAAAGATGCCGGAATTCCGGGATACGTGCTTGTTGATCCGGTCAAAAATGAAGCAGATTATGTGAAGCTTGAAAAGCCGATTCAATATTCTCCTTCCGCATGTTTTGGCAAGAATCTGCAGCGGCATGTGCAACTTTCGTATCCGACATATGATTTCAATGGATATTATTTTGAGCTTGATAATGAAGGAAATCCATATTATATCTGTCCAGTGTTAAAGCCGAATGCAGGTTTATTTGGAGCGAAGGATGTGAAGGGAATCGTGCTCTGTGATCCATGTAGCGGTGATTGTGAATATATGGATCTGGGTGATATTCCAAATTGGGTAGATCGTGTGTATGATGGTGATCTTTTATGTAACAGGTACAACTGGTATGGTATGCTGTCAGAAGGATTTATAAATAGCAAGATTGGCAACAAAGGCTGTAAGGTTACGACCGATGATTATGGTTACAAGGTGATGGATGGCGATGTGTGGGTATACACAGGTGTGACATCTGTCAATGGGGACCAGTCTAATATCGGATTCGTATTGATGAATTCAAGAACTGCGGAGAGTAAGTATTTTGCAATCGCAGGTGCAGAAGAACATTCTGCGATGTCCTCTGCGGAAGGACAGGTACAGAACCTTAGATATACGGCATCGTTCCCATCTCTGATCAACATCGGAAATGTACCAACCTATATCATGGTGCTCAAAGATAATGCAGGACTCGTGAAGATGTATGCACTTGTCAATGTGGAGAAGTACAGCATCGTGGCGACCGGCGCGACACAGAAGGAAGCACTTGCAAATTACCGGGAGCTGCTTGCCGAAAACAGCATTGCGACAAGTGGAAAGGATGTCAGCGAGGATACGTTGAGTAAGAAGATTACAGTCACACAGATCCGGTACATCATGGTAGAAAATGAGACATATGTGTATATCACAGCGAAAGATCGTTCTGTCTACAAACAGAATTTTGCTGATAATGAAAGCCTGATCAAGATTGAGGAAGGTGATGTAATCACGGTTCATTATATGGAAGGTGACGATGGTGTGAATACACTTCTCTCTTATGAATAGTTATACTTCAAAGTGGAAAAATTCATTTCTCTTTGATTAGATAAAAAGCAAATACTATATCGAAGTGAACCCCCCTTTTTTTAGATAAAACAAGTCTAATGAAAGGGGGGTTTTCTATGTCTGACTATAATTTCCATAAAGACAATGCCATGTCGGAAATTATGAAAATTCATAAAAGAATTTAATATATAATTATGAAAGAACATTATGACATTGATGATATTGTGATAAAAAATAAGGAAGGCAGGGAGTGTATATGAAGAAAATGAAGACAAGAATACTGGCACTAACGTTAGCAATCAGTATGATCTTTTCACTTGTTTTAGGGGAAAATGTAAAAGCGGAGGGCGTTTCGGAAAATGAAAATAAAACAACGGAAGCTGTGACAGAAGAGAATGATACAACGGAAGCTGTGACAGATGTTCCTGCAGATGAGAATGATACAACGGAAGCTGCGGCGGAGACAACAGAGAATGAAACAGAAACCCCCGATGTTACGGATAGCGGTATGTGTGTGATGTCCTCAAATGACAGCACTTTCGAAGTCACAGGGGGTATGATCACATATCAGATATTGGAGAACAATACGATTGCCATTACCGGATGTGACGATACGGTTACGGAAGCGATAATTCCGGATAGTATTGAAGATAAGGTGGTAACAACCATCAGCGAGTATGCTTTTTCTAAAAAAACATCCCTTACATCCGTGGTGCTTCCTGCAAATTTGACAAATATTGGGGAGCGTGCTTTCAGTGGCTGTACCAGTCTTGCATCTGTGGATTTTTCAGCATGTACAAAAAATACATTGGATATTGCTGCCTATGCATTTGATGGTGATAAAGCACTGATACAGGTAATATTTCCATCCCGTCTGACAAGTATTGGGGATGGGGCTTTTTCTGGCTGCACCAGCCTTACATCTGTGGATTTTTCAGCATGTGAGGAAACCTTGAACATTGGAGGAAGCGCATTTAGGTATACGGCAATCACCTCCGTGGTATTTCCAAAGGGATTGAAAAGCGTTGGAGAATGGGCATTTGATAGTTGTGAAGATCTGAAAACGGTAGATTTTTCAGCGTGTAAGGAGCTTGTTTCAATAGAATCAAATGCATTTTCCGAGTGTGGACTTACAGAGGTCAATCTTTCAGTCTGCAGTAAGCTTACAAGTATTGGAGAATATGCGTTCTATAAAAATCAGGCGCTTACAAAGGTTGTGTTTCCAACATCACTTTCTACACTTGGAAAATGGGCTTTTTACCAGTGTTCGGCACTGAAAAGCGCAGACATATCCGATACAGACCTTACGGTAATCAGTGAGGGTGCGTTTCAAGAGACAGGACTTACCGAAATGACACTTCCGGATGGAGTGGTAACGGTAGAACAAAATGCATTTGCAGAATGTACAAGTTTATCTTCTCTTGCTTTTGGAAATAAACTGAAAAGCATTGGATGGCAGGCATTTTGCAAAATAGCAATTACAAAACTTCATCTGCCGGACAGCCTGACGACAATAGGCAACGACGCGTTTTCAAATTGTAAATCATTGATCAGTATTGAATGGCCAAATAATTCGGAATTTACAACGGTTACAGGTTTTGATGGATGTACGGCTTTGCCGGTTTCGGAACTGAACGAGGTATTAAATCTTGCCTCTGTTATAGAGATTGGAGATTATGCGTTTAGCAACTGCTCATTTGATTCTGTTGTAATCCCCTCATCTATTAAAAAAATTGGGGAAAATGCATTTTATGATACAGGTATGACTTCTCTTACATTAAGTCCGGGCGTGGAGATTATTGGCGCACATGCATTTGCGTATTGTGAGGGCCTGGCAGGAACAAAGGTGGTTGTACCGGAAACGGTAAATGAAATTTATGGAGGTGCATTTAAATATTGTTTTAAGGAACAGGCTGGGGAGAAAGAAAGTACATATACTGCAATTATCGTGGAATTCCCTAACCGGGATTTTAAGCTGATGCCTTATAACACATCAGATGGAGCTGCCAGTACGGAAATGGTAACGATTGATGGCGTGAATTATGAGGATCCATTTGCGGAAAGGGCAGTGATCAGGGCATATCAGACCGATTCAGAGGGAAATCCGTCCATGCTGAAACAATTTTACGAGGCACAGCAGAAAGAACTTTATGCAGACAGATATACCTTTGAGGCTCTGGATGAGACAAAGCAGATGTATACGGTGTCTGGTACAATCCCTACCGGCGCAGAGATAGAAGTATTTCAGAACAATCAGAAACTTACAGTCACGTTCACCGGTAATCGGTTTTTGGTAAAAGCTGAAGCAGGAACGAAGGTGACGGCGGAAGTTATGATGGATGGTTACTATAATAAGCATTTTATCCAGATGTCGATCGATGAAGATTGGAATCTTGGAGAAATCATTTTTTCCGATGAAGACAAACTGCCGGTCAATAATTTGATGAAAGTCGATTTTGGAACCGCAGTGGTCAACAGTTTTCGGAATCTGGAGATCAGCTTAAAAGCGGACGAGAGGATATTAAAAGAAGGTACAGATTATGTTCTTCAGTATCCAAATGTGGTTCTGAAGGAAACCGTTACGGAAAACAATCTGACACTGACTGTGAATGCGGATGACATTGGGTATGCCGGAGGAAGCGTGACAGCCAGCCGGGAGGAAGGAATTTTCAAGCTTTCATTGAAGGCCTGGGGAAAACTGAAGATTACAACGGACAGCAGCTTTGCAGGGGATAACAATATACTTGTGTTTAATGAGAACGGAAGTCTGGAGGGTAAAAGTAAAATAGCATCAGATGGACTTTACCTGACAGAAGGACTAAAAGCAGGAACATATACCATTATCGCTTATAATGTCAATGATAGCTTTTCTGCAGTGACGTCGATGGATGTGCTGGAAGGCATGGGATTGACAGAAGGAAAGGACTATGCAAAGGTGACGGCAGAGGTTTCCGATGGGGAGACCAATCAGGTAGAAATAAAGGTTCCTTTACTGAAAAATAATGTATCCGGACTTTTAGACAAAGAAAAATGCTCCATTGTATCCAAAGCTAATTATGTAATTAAGAAACAGACTTTTAATGTAAGCGTGTATTATGGCTTTGCAGAAGGAAAAAGTGGGAAGATATCTCTTTTGCTGCCGGATAATATGAGCCTGAGATATGTCTGTACGGAAACAGAAAGCCTGAAGGATTCAGATTATACGGTATCAGGGAATACTATTACGATAAACAAGACCCTGAAGGAGGGTATGCTATATCTTGGACTTTCCTGTGAAAAGACGGGCGTATACAGTCTTTCGGCAGTTGCGGCGGCAGACGGAATAACGGCACCAATCGGGAGTAAGACATTGACAGTCCGCGATTATGAGATCCGTCCGGCAGCGGGAGACTTATACTCTCTGACTGGGAATAAGGTGACTGTTTATGCAGCACCATACAGCGGAGTTACACTTTTGCTGGATGGAAAGCAGGTGGGAACAGGAAATACGAATGGTCTTGGAAATGTGACCTTTACCTATAATCTCCCGGCAGATACGCTGCAAGGGCAGACATTTCTGTTAACGGCTGAGGTAGCTGGAGGGCAGGTTTCCACAGAGGTTACTTATGCAAGAACCTTGGCAGCATTAGATTCTTGGTCCTTCTATCAGACAAACCGTCTGGGCAGTAATTATAATGGGGGATATTTGTACTCGACGTCGCAATACTTTACCCCTCCATCATTTTATTGGTATTTATTCAATGAGGAGGCGGATAATGACTGGACGATATGTGCTGCATTTATAGGCGGCATTGCGCCGGAAAATGTAGTCACATATATGAAGACACTGGATGGAACAGTACATACGGTTCCGATGCAGCTTTTAAAGACAGAACAACTCACGGAAGGAAAAGGCTATCGGTTTACCTTTGCCGGAGAGGTCACATTGCCGTCAAGTGGAACGCAGGTTGTTACGGAGGCGCAGCTTCCGGAAGAATTTTCAATTGACTGGGTAGATCAGGGTCAAACGTTTACTTATGACGCGGATATGGTAGAAAAGAGCCAGAAAAAGGCGGCGGAGATTACGACTCAGAGAAAACAGGAGAGTGAAAAAGTCGCAGCATCCCTTGCAGAAACCAGAAATCAGTATATGAAGGAATATGCGCAGACGAACGGTCTGACCTATACAGAGAATCCGGATTTCGATGCATCCGAATATATTTTTGGAGCGAAATATCGCGTGTCAGAGACGATGCCGGAGTGGTTCGAAAAACAAACGCCGGAGGTTCAGGCAGCGTTCTACAATGCGGAGAAAGCAATTGATGAAGCGATGGAAAGTTTTTCTGAGATGATGGGGCTGAAGAAGAATATCACGGAATACCAGTCGTGGGAGGAAGTCTATGCGGATATGGGCATTACGATGAAGGAGAATACCCGCACGGCAGAAGAACTTCGGGCGGATGGATTTGAGGTGTGCGAAAATGCAGACGGGACATTTACCGCATTTAAAGATCATGCGAAAGAGTCGGAGAAAACGCAGTATGCAGCACATATGAAAACGGCGGAGACCGCTCTGGCGCGTGAGGGAGGCGTAAGCGGTATCACCGGAGGCTACACATTTATTGATGCTAACGGAAACGAGATTGATTATAACGGAGAAGCTGCCGCTAATTTTGATCAGGGAGCCCGGAACGATTTTATTGGCGTTTCTGGAAATGCCCTGGATGCATTAGATCAAGTGATGCATATGCCGGGAGTAACGGACAGCCAGCTTGCATTGAATACAACTACGGGATTGGCTACCGCCGGCAGTCTGATAGGTGCGGCGATAGGTATCGAGGGCGCAATGCAGGATTCGGAAGCCTATGTGGATTATACGGTCCGCGAAGCGGATATGCAGGGATACATTGACGAATTGAAAATGTTTGAGGAGCGCTACAAGGATAAACCTCTCTGTTCCAATGCAATTATGAGAGAACGCTATGTGGCAATGGATCTTCGACTGTATATGGGGCTGGAAAAGGATCGTTATTGTGCCAATTCCGTGGTTGGATCACTCTTTACGATTGCCGGCGCTATGGATAAGACAGTGACAACCACTGCCTTAAGTACGATGTGGGATTTTGGATCCAACTATACGGGCGTCCGGCGCGCTGCAGAGGTTACGAGGCTTTCTGCTGAACTTGACAGGTTGACGAGGGAACGTAAACAGAAATGTGATGATACGGATATGGAAAAAATTATGAAGAAAACTCATAAGGTACAGCCAATTATGGATCCGTCCGGATTCGTTTATGAAGCAGTAGAATCAAACACCCTTTCCGACGTGAAGGCGACCGTTTATTATGCAGAGGATTCCAGCGGAACAAATGCGCAGGTTTGGAACGCAGAAGATTATGAGCAGATCAATCCGCAGATAACCGACGACAGCGGAGTATTTGCATGGGATGTGCCAACAGGCTGGTGGCAGGTTCGCTTTGAAAAGGATGGGTATGAAAATGCACAGACCGAGTGGATGAGAGTTCCACCACCGAAGATGGGATTGAAAATTGCAATGATATCAGAGAAAACACCGGAGGTTGTATCAGCCAACGCATACACGGATTATATTGAGGTTGTATTCAGTCAGTATATGGATACAACAGAAAATCCTGTGCTGCCCGAAGGCATGACCGGAGAATGGCAGATGGTAGAAAATGGCTATTCAAAGGTTCTGCATATTACAAAAGATGGTGGTTTTAGAAAGGATGATATTGTGTCCTTTACACTGAAAGGAGCCAAAAATTATGCAGGGAAAACACTTGCCGATTACAGCAGTGGAGATTTGACTGTATCTGTACGCCCGGCTGAAATCATTCTGAATTATGAGAATATAATTCCTGCGAAAGCAGGAGAAGAGGCAACGTTTACAGTACGAGTCAAGGATAGTGAAGGTAACTATGTAGAAAATGTGACGGTCGAAGCCCTGATTGGAAGCACACAGATTGCATCCTTTGCAGAGAACAAAGCGAATGCAGAAGCTGTCACTGATGCAGAGGGAAAAACGAAATTCCAGATCAGTACAAACTTGCCGGGATATACGAATATGACATTCCGGGTAAAGGGTACAACGCTTGAAAAAGTAATGAAGCTGCATGTGTCGATGGAGGAAAATCGTCCGAAACGTCCGACAGCACAGATTGGTGAGACACTGTTTGACGAGAATTCTCCGAAAAATAATTATATTACAGTCAGTGAGGGAGAGATGCTGACACTGGCGGCAGAGGAGGGTGTGACAATCTATTATACGACGGATGACACCTGTCCGTGCCAAAATAGCGCAAGCCGAAAAATTTATACCAAACCAATTAAGATTATGAAGAATACCAAGTACCGTATTGCTGCTTATAAGGATGGCATGGATTACAGTGAAAGGCTGAACATTACAGTTACAGTAGATGCTGCTCATGTGCATGATTATGGAGCAGAATGGAAATCAGATTCCGAAAGTCACTGGCATGAATGTATTTGTGGTGCACAGGCGAACAAAGCTGCACATGATATGGAAGTTAAAAATGCAAAAGCTGCAACAGAGACAGAGACAGGATATACGGGTGATCAGGTTTGTAAGGTTTGTGGTTATATGATAAGCGGAAAAGTGATTCCGGTAAAAGAAGCAGCAAAATCAGATGATTCAAAACCATCTGATACAACAGAAAATCCAAAACCAGCTGATATACAGGATAATAAAGAATCTTCTGAAACATCAAGTAATAAAAAGACAGATTCTAAAGAAAATGCTTTAAGTCCGGAAACAGGAGATCAGGAAAATTTATCACTTTGGTTTGCTCTAATTGTTATATCTTATTTTGGGGTGGCAACATGCATAATGTATGAAAAAAAACATAGAAGAAACAGAAAATAAAATATCAACGGGTGAGATTTGAAATTTTTCATAAAGCAGTAACAGATTAATTTGTTAAACTGTGGAAACTCAAGTATTTTGCCCCTTGACATTTGGCATAATATTTGTTATTCTATTTTAGCGTGTTGACGCGGAACTAAATAACACCGATTGGTAAAATGTGTTTTTTAGGCATTGGAGATGTACTCAAGTGGCTGAAGAGGCGCCCCTGCTAAGGGTGTAGGTCGTTCGCGCGGCGCGAGGGTTCAAATCCCTCCATCTCCGTTTGTAGATTGCGGATGGAATATAAAAATAAGTCTTGACTTGATTGGAAATATTTCATATAATCTACTTTGCGTTTAGATAGAAATTGATAAATGCTCTATCATCATTCCTACGGAATGACGATATATTCCTCGATAGCTCAATGGTAGAG
>DHJV01000108.1:16883-32342 GCA_002404515.1 Lachnospiraceae bacterium UBA4711
TCGAGCCCTACTCGGGGAGTTTAAGGCGTGATAGCCAAGTGGTAAGGCAGAGGTCTGCAACACCTTCACCGCCGGTTCAAATCCGGCTCGCGCCTCTCTTAAATCCTTGATACAAGATGTATCAGGGATTTTTTCATTTTTGTGAAATCTCTGTGAAAGCCATTGACGGAGTCAGCCCGCGTGTTAAAATACTTGACAATTCGAGAAAGTGAAGAAGAATAATGGATATCAGGATTGGATATAGTTATGGAGGATGCTTATGAGACAGAAATTGATGGATTTTATGCGCGGTAGAAATGGAACAGATCAGCTATCCATGTGTATGATGTGGGCGGCTTGTTTCTTAGTTTTTATAGATGTGTTTGTAAGAAGTAATATACTCAGCACGATTGCATTTGTGACCTTTGCATTTGCATATTTCCGTGTGTTCTCCAGAAATATTGGAAAACGTCGGGAAGAGAATACATGGTTCTTGAATAAGACGTATAAACTACGCATGTGGGGACGGAAAGAGAAAAGCCACATGACGATGCGCAAGACGCATCATATCTACCGTTGCCCGGAGTGTAAGCAGAAGATCCGTGTTCCACGCGGAAAAGGAAAGATTGAGATACGGTGTCCAAAATGCAGCGCACGGTTTATAAAGAATAGTTAGCAAGTGTAACAGGATTCGGAGGTAGGACGATGTTTGGATATGTGACGGTGAACAAGCCGGAAATGAAAGTCAAAGATTACGAGCGGTATCGCATGTATTATTGTGGTGTCTGTCATGCACTCCGAAATACGGATGGTGCAATGGGACAGATGTCACTCACTTATGATTCGACGTTCGCCGCGGTTCTTCTGACCGCTTTATATGAACCGGATACGAAGATGAAGGAAGCAACATGCATGGTGCATCCGGTTGGAAAGAAAAAATATCTGGAGAATGAGATCATACAGTATATTGCGGATATGAATCTTATTCTGACCTATTACAAATGCCTCGATGACTGGGAGGATGACCGGAAATTTACCAGACTTTGTTACAGCAGTTTTATACGGAAACGTGTGCGAAAGATCGGGCAGGTCTATCCGGAGAAGCTGGCGAAGATCCGGGAGTCTCTGCGGACATTATCTGCCTGTGAGAGAAAGAATGTGACGAATCTGGATTTGCTTGCCGGAACCTTTGGTGATATCATGGCAGAGATTCTTGCATATAAGTCGACACGCGGGATTGACTGGTCGGAGGAGCTGCGGAGACTCGGTTACCAGCTTGGTAAATTTATCTATATTCTTGACGCATACGATGACGTGCAGGAGGATATCGAGAAGAACCGGTTCAATCCCTTAAAGGAGTTATACCATGAGCTGTCGAAAGAGCAGTTCGACAGTTACGTGAAGGAAATCCTCATGATGATCGCCACCGATATGGCGAAAATCTATGAGTGTCTGCCAATTGTCGAAGAGACAGCCATCCTCCGCAACATTATCTATTCCGGAATCTGGGTAAGGTTCATGACGAAACAAAATGACACAGAAAATAAGTAATTTGTGAAACATTTCATAGAAGTGGATAGAGTTTGCACATGAAACATAATTCTTAAGCAGACCGTTGAAGCACGCTGGTACTTAATGAATGGCAAACTTGTTTGTCATGAATTTAGTACCATTGCGTGATGAACCGAGCGGGAGCGCGTCTGCGTAGAATATGTTTCATGTGTAAACTGTACCACAGATGTATATATGTTTCACAGTTACTGATTGAGAAAGGAATTAGTATGAAAGATCCTTATGAAGTTCTGGGGCTTCCACATGGCGCCTCGGAAGAAGAAGTGAAAAAAGCATATCGAAATCTGAGCCGGAAATACCACCCGGATGCCAATATCAACAATCCAAACGCGGCACAGGCAGAAGAAAAGTTCAAGGAAGTGCAGGCGGCATATAAGAGTATCATGGACGGAAATACGGGTTCCTCGTATGGCAGCAGCTATGGCGGGTTCGATGGATTTGGCGGGTTTGGTTCGGATGCATTCCGTCGTGCCAGAAATGAAGGTGGCGGTATGAGTCAGGATGAATCCCACCTTGCCGCGGCGCAGAATTTCATCATGAACCGGATGTTTACAGAGGCACTTCGTACGCTGGAGGATATAGATGACCGGACAGGCAGATGGTATTATCTAAGTGCGGTTGCAAACTTAGGAGCAGGGAATCAGGCAACAGCGATGGAACATATCGACCGTGCGATCTCGATGGAACCGAACAACATGGAATACAAACAGATGAAGCAGCGGATGCAGGGCGGCAGCAACTGGTATGTGCAGCGAGGCACGGGATATGGAATGCCAGATGTGCGTTCCGATAACTGGTGCATGGATATGTGCCTGTTAAATGTGCTCTGTAATTGCTGCACGCCGTGTTGATAATGAAGTTTAAGGGGAGAAACAATGGAGAAAATCATTTTAGCATCACAGTCGCCACGCAGACAGGAGATCCTGTCGCTGGGTGGATATGAATATGAGGTGTGCGTATCTTCCGCAGAGGAGCAGATTCCACCGGAAGAATTGGAGAATCTGACACCGCAGGAACTGGTCGAAAAACTGGCGCGTGTGAAAGCAGAAGATGTGTACCGCAGAAGCTGCAGTAAGTCTGCGGTGGACGCCGAAAATTTTATGGAATCATCGGCGGAGAATACCAGACAGGCAGCCGGAGATCCGGTGGAAGAAATCACGGTGATCGGTGCCGATACTGTCGTTGCTGTCGATGGATGTGTGCTAGGAAAACCAAAGACAGAGGATGAGGCAGAACAAATGCTTTCGCGGTTGTCCGGGCGGACACATGACGTATTTACTGGTGTGTGTATCCTGTGGACAAATCCGGATACGCCTGCGGAGATACAGGGAAATACCTTCCACTGTCACACGAAGGTGACATTTTATCCGATGACGGAGGAAGAAATCGACAACTACGTCGCTACGGGCGACTGCATGGATAAGGCAGGTGCCTATGGGATTCAGAGTGGAGCCGCGAAGTATATCCAGGGTATTGAAGGGGATTATCTGAACGTGGTTGGACTTCCTTTGTCAAAAATTTATCACGTTTTGCGCGAGAAATTAACAAATCTCACAATAAAAAAATGAATGAAAATGAATGAAAATAAACGGGAATAAAGAAAATAGACGAAAACATGGTTATTATGACTAAAAACGAAATTAAAATTTGTCTATTCTGCCGTTGAAAAAATATTTAAAAGTGCTACACTAATACATGTAGCAACAAGTTGGGTTGTTGCTTGATTTTCGCAAAACAACGTCGTAGCTTCGTACAGGGGGAAGGGATACGGAGTGTGATGTTGCAATATACACGTGAGCATCAGAGCTCGAAGTTATGTGAAGGTCTTGTTACGTGTAGCAGTGGTATTTCCTTATGTGACAAAAGAGAGGGTGTTACATAAGGGAATATCATCCAAGGTGGTTACGAAAAGAGGTTGCCTGGCAGCCTCTTTTTTCTTGCAGAGAAAAGCATGGACGGGTATAATAAAATTATGTATGGCAAAATTTAGAGGGAAAGCAGGACATAAATATGTTGGGATTTCACACGGTAAAAGTAAAAGAGAATAGCCGGCGGATGTTTGATCTGTGTATGCGGCGTGCACAGAGTATTGGGCGTGCAGATTATGTCCGTACAGGCGGACGTATGGATCTGGCGCACACCTTCCGTACAGATATGCTGCATTTTCTGATTTATCTGGCATATTCTGATGGAACAATCAATAAGGAAGAAATCAAATATATCAATCTGTTGTTCGGAACTCAGTTTGATGAGAAGATGATCCGGGATTATGCGGATCGGTGGGGACTGCGTTCGGAGAGTATCCGCGATCATGCACCGCGGTCGTTAAATTCATTTGTACGCTCAAATATTGGCGGAGAAACCGGAGAGATCTCCGATAATTATTATGATCTGGTGCAGCTGTATGTTACGACCTTCAACTATATTGGAAATGATCTGATCGCATGTAACGAGGAAGTGGCAAATTCAGAAGTGCAGGCACTTTCCTCGTATATTGAGCTGATCACACAGGAGATTGACCGCGTGCGCGGCGATATGCAGGAGTATAAACCGACAATCGCATTTAAGCCGGGAAGCAAGGTGAAGCAGGAAGAGACACCGGATTATTCGTACTGGTCCGATACGCTGGAGACAAGACGGACGAAGATCTCCGCACCGGAGCATCCGGCAGATGATGTACCAACAGTGAGAGAAGACAGGGATAATCGCGGGAAGACAGATGAATCGGAGAATGTCCAGACATCTGATACGGTAGAAGCGGGACAGACATTCCGCATGCGGGAGGAGCAGCCAGCCGTACAGACATTGCAGGACCAGAAGGAACGCAAGAAAGAGTTTAACACAGAGATCGATATACAGACGCTGCTTAAACAGCTGAATGACCTGACCGGTATGCAGAGTGTGAAGACCGAGATCAATAACATGATCAACCTTCTGAAGATCTGCAAGATTCGTCAGGAAAATGGATTGCAGACACCGCCGGTTACGAATCATATGGTGTTCCTTGGCAATCCCGGAACCGGTAAGACAACCGTGGCGAGAATTCTTGCGAAGATTTATCATGGACTTGGCGTGCTCTCCAAAGGACATCTGGTGGAGGTAGACCGGTCGGGTTTAGTTGCCGGATATATGGGACAGACGAGTGAGAAGGTTACAGAAGTGATTGAGAAAGCCAAGGGCGGCATTTTATTTATTGATGAGGCGTATGCCCTTGCAAATGGGCAGCAGGGTGATTTCGGACAGGAGGCAATCGACATCCTGAACAAAGCGATGGAAGATAACCGGGATGATCTGATCGTCATTGCAGCCGGATATCATGATGAGATGCAGGATTTCTTAGATGCGAATCCGGGACTTCGTTCGCGATTTAACCGGACAATCGAATTTCCGAATTACGATGCAGCAGAGCTGTTGGAGATTATGACCAACCGGGCAAAATCACTCGATTATACATTGACGGACGACGCGGTGCAATATGTACAGGATACATTTACAAAGATACTTGCATGCCCGCCGGAGAATTTCGGTAATGCGCGTTCGGTGCGTAATTATCTGGATCGTGTGATCCATAATCAGGCAAACCGTCTGATTGCGGAAAATAATTTTAAAGAGGAAGATCTGACGAAGCTTACGCTTGCGGATGTACAGTCAGAGACATTGGAATAGTATGCATAAACAGTGGATCAAGGATGGGTTAAGTGAATATCTGGGCGATGCGCATGCGATATGGCATATGCCGGGGCACAAGCGGAAAGCGTGCTATGGAGATTTTCAGGATGCGTTTCTCGCATGGGATGTCACCGAGGTGCCGGGGACGGATGATTTGTATCTGCCGGAAGGCTTTATCGGAGATTCACTTGCCATGCTGAAGGAGATTTATCAGACCTGTGGCACGTATTACGTGGTAAATGGTGCGACAGGAGGAATTTTTACGGCAATCGCGGCATGCACGAAGCCGGGCGATGCAATCCTGATCGCAAAAAACTGTCACAAATCCGTTTACAATGCGGCAGCGATGCTGCAGCGGCAGACAATCTATGTGGAGCCGACATGGAAGAAGGAGGCAGCAGATACCGCTGCATTTACCTCGTTTATAGATGGATATATTGATGCGGATGATGTTGAAGCACTCTGTGCGGCGCATCCGGAGATTGCGGCGGTTGTAGTGACGTCGCCGACGTATGAGGGCGTGATATCAGACATTGCACGGATTGCGCGTGTGGCACATGCACATCATGTCCGGGTGATCGTGGATGAAGCACATGGGGCGCATCTGCCATTTTTAAAACCGGAATATTCTGCAATCCGCATGGGCGCGGATGTTGTCGTACAAAGTCTGCACAAGACACTTCCGGCGATGACGCAGACAGCGGTGCTCCATGTCTGTACGGAAGAACTGGTGAAGCCGGTGGAGCAGGCGTTGGAGATATTCTTAAGTTCTTCACCATCGTATATTTTCATGTTAAATATGGAAGCAGCAATCTGCTATATGGCAGATCATGGTTTCACGGAATATGAAATCTATTTGCAGAAATTCCGGGAGAATTGTGCGAAGCTTACGCAGATTTCATTGATAGAGAAAGAAGCGGTATGTGCGGCAGGTGCATATGGATATGATGAGACAAGGCTTGTATATTCTGCATCTGTGCCGGGACCGGAGCTGCTTGTGATGCTTGCGGACAAAGGGGATGTCGTCTGCGAGATGGCGGGCAGAAAGCATGTGGTACTGATCTCGACGGTGCGGGACAGTCAGGAAGATTTTGACCGGTTATACCGGGCACTGCAGATGTGCGATGCTGCTCTGATGAAAGAAGGGGAGCATGGGAAAAAGCGATGTGATGGACAGGCAGTATTACGAAAGCTGGTGGGAACGCGGGCGAAAACACCGATCTATGTATATCCACCCGGCAGCTATATTGTGAATACCGGGGAACTTATCACGGCAGACACTGTGGAGAAGATTTACGCATATCAGGCAGCGGGACTGCATATCCGGGGCATTTAGAAAACAGGGGGATGAATGATGAAACAGGAGAAACGATATGAATGTATTGATATGTGATGATGAAAGACGTGACCTGCAGATGGTTCGGCTGCATGTGGAGCAGTTCAGCAAGGATCAGCAGATCGATGTGAGTATTTATACGCTATGGAATCCAAAATCTTCAGCAGAGATTATGGCATTGGCGGAGAAACATGAGATGGATGTTGTTTTTCTGGATATTGATATGCCGCATATATCGGGCGATGCGATTGCCAGTGCACTGACGGAAAAGTATCCGTCAATCCAGATCATATTTTTTACGAACCGGGGTGAGATGGTTTATGACATGCTCAAATATAGACCATTCCGGTTTATACAAAAGGCAGAACCATGGAAGATTGACACGGCATTGATGAACCTGTCGAAACAGATGATGACGGATGGGCATATCCTGATCGAAAAAGCAAAAAATGAAGTGACGGATGCCACTGCGGGAGAAATCATGTATATTGAGGCAGCCAAACATCAGATTATCTATCATTTAGAGGGAGAAGTGATCGTCTCAAAGGGGAGCATGGCTAAGATCGAGAAGGAGCTGTGGGAATATGGCTTTATACGTGTGCATGTCGCGTATGTGGTGAACATACGGTACATCAAGCAGATAGGCAGGAAAGAACTGCTTTTGCTGGATGGAACGGTATTGCCAATCAGTGGAAGCTATAAGGAAGAGACGATGAAGAATTATAAAATGTTACTGGAGCGGATCAAGTATGGAGAGTCTCATTGAAATATTTGCAAATACATTGGATGCTATATTAGGTATCGTGTTTCTCACGATGATACTTGGCAAAAAGAAGAACATGTCAAACTGGCTGTTCGTCGTACTGGCGTTGATCGTCCCTGTTGTAAATGATATTTTACAGAGGGTGTTTCCAGACAGTCCGGAGAACAATATAGTCTATATTTTGCTTACCATATTCTTTGGCTTTGTGTGTACGAATGGGAAACTCTCGGAGAAGATTATCTATGTTGCGATCTGGAACATTCTGCTTATGGCATGCGGGCTGATTTTTGCATCTGTTTATGTGTATGTCGTGCGTGGAACGAACGGTATGGAATGGGAGATGAATACGATACAGCGGCTGCATTATATCATGGGTTCGAAGCTGAACCTGATTCTGTGTACGCTTCTGGTTATGGTAATCCTGAAGAAGACAAAGATGAAATCCGCAATGCCGGTTATGAATGCCGTCGTGTTCGTGATCAGTATTTTGATCGGCATAATCCTGGATATTATGCTGGACTATCCGTATCTTGACAAAAAGGGAAAGATTGCGATCGGCATTGCGATGGTCGGAATTCTGGCAATCAATGTGTTTGTCTATGTCGCAACATATCAATTAAATAAAAGCCAGGAGCTACTGATGGAAAATCAGCTTCTCCGTATGTCGCAGGAAGAGCAGAAGGAGGGAATGGAGCGCATGATGCGTCTGCAGGAGAAGAACCGGATGCTCCGGCATGACCTGCGTCATTATTTCACACTCTTTCAGGAAATGCTGGCAAATGGAAATATGGAAGAAGCACAGAAATATGTGGAGGATGTCTTAAATACGAAGTTACAGCCGGAAGGTGTCTATATGACCGGTGATGAGATCTTAGATGCCGTGCTCAATCATTGCGATGGAATCTGCAGGCAGAAACAGATCACATTCCGGACGGAGATCAGTGCACATTTGCCAGAAGGACAGATGGAGTTTGCGATTGCACTGCTGAATTTGTTGGAGAATGCAATCGAAGCAGAGGAATTGGAGGAGGACAAGCTGATCGAATTGCAGATTTACGAGAGTGCAGGTCTGCTGTTGGTAACTGTACGAAACCGGATCAGCCAGTCGGTTATGGAGAGTAACCCGGAGCTTCGCACGCGGAAGGCGGATGCGAGTCTGCACGGACTCGGAAGAAAGAGTGTGAAGAAGCTGATCCGGGATATGGAAGGTTCCTTCTATGAGGAAGAACGAAACGGATTTTTTATCTCGAATATTGTCGTATAGAGTCGAAAAAGTAAAAAGTATGCTCAAAAAACGACCAACTTTGCCAGATGGGTTGTAAAATGTGGAAAATCAGGTATTGTAGTAGCAGGAAATGAAGTGAGGAGGAAGTCCATGGAACGTCTTGCATATGCAATCACAGATTATCTGCTGCGAAGAGATGTGATCCAGAAAGAAGACTATGATATCTATGTATATGGATATGCGGTGTTTCTTGAACAGATGTGTCAGGTGATCGGCTTTATTCTGCTTGGGATAGTCACGAAGAACCTGTTACAGACTGCATTGTTTTTGGGAACATTTTACCTGATTCGCAGTGCTTTCGGTGGGTATCATGCAGAGACGTCGCTGGTCTGTATGCTTGTCAGCTATGGTGGCTGGGGTGTGGTCATGATACTTTCCCGGTACATGGAAGCATACCTAAAAGTACCGGCCGTGCTTTGGATTGTGCTTGCCGCAGATCTATGTGTATTTGCGACACTTGGTCCGGTTGCACATGCAAATAAGCCGCTGAATGCAGAGCAGAAACGGCGGAACAAACGAAACGGATTTCTCGTTTTAGGGATTGGCTCTTTGCTGGCATTTCTTTGGAGATCATGTGTGATTGTTGGCACTG
This sequence comes from Lachnospiraceae bacterium UBA4711, assembly GCA_002404515.1. Taxonomy (GTDB): domain Bacteria; phylum Bacillota; class Clostridia; order Lachnospirales; family Lachnospiraceae; genus Coprococcus_C. The sequence goes on from DHJV01000108.1 coordinate 26,080, forward strand.
TGTATATTGGAACTGTAACCTTTGTAGCAGTGTTAGCAATGATAGGAAAAAGAAAGGTAGGTACAAAGTATGAAGAAGATTGAGAAACTCGTAGCAAAGATTGGTTACAACACTGCAAAGAAGACTGTAAATAGCGCATCTGCATGGCACAGCCATCAGGTAAAGGAGCCGGCAGCAGCACGCGCAAGCCTGCTCAAGGAAGCTTCTAAGTAAGAAACGCGCAGAGAAGAAAGGGTAGATGTTCAGGTGCATCTGCCCTTTCTTTTCGTTTGCATTTTAAAAACTGGTATGATAGAATAAGGCAACTGTGTAAAATGGGAGGACACAGAACTCGAAAGGTAAGAACCTTAGCGCCTGGTCCTGAGGGGACGGAAAAAACTCAGGATGACGAGGAGAAACGTGATCGAAAGATTCGGCGGATGCGTTTCCGCACAAGCTGAGTGCGTATACAGAAAAAAATATGTGGGTAACTGCAAAACAAAGTTCTGTAATCAGCGTGAAAGACATAGAAAATTAAAAATAGAATAGAGGTAGATATTATGTGTGGAATTATTGGTTTTACGGGGAATGAACCAGCGAAGGATATTATCATCGGCGGCTTGGAACGATTGGAGTACCGGGGATATGACAGCGCAGGATTAGCACTTTTGTCGAACGGACAGATTCAGGTGCGTAAGCGTACCGGAAAGGTAGAGGAGTTACGGAAGCTCTGCGAGGCAGAGAAAATGCCTGCTACCTGTGGAATCGGTCATACAAGATGGGCGACCCATGGTGGGGTAACGGACGTGAATGCACACCCACACCGTGTCGGAAAGGTCGTACTGATCCACAATGGTATTATCGAGAATTACCGTCAGATCGTGACAGAGTACGGACTTGCAGATCAGCTCGTATCAGAGACAGATTCTGAGGTTGTTGCAGCACTCTTGAACAAATTTTACGAGGGAGATCCGGTCAAGGCAATCAAGAAGACAGTGAAGGTATTGTCCGGTGCATTTGCACTCTGTATTATGTTCCAGGATATTCCGGATACGATCTATGCGATCCGGAATGTAAGTCCGATGGTAGCAACGTCCTGTGAGAGAGGTTCGGTGATTGCTTCCGATCTGACTGCACTGATTGAGTTCTCGAAGGAGTATTTTGTCGTACCGGAGTATCACATCCTGACACTGAAAAAGGACGGCATTGACATTCAGGATCTGAAGGGAAACAAAGTGACGCCACAGATGCTGACTGTGAACTGGGATATCACAAGTGCGCAGAAGGGTGGTTATCCATTTTTCATGCTGAAAGAGATCTATGAGCAGCCGGATGCAATCCGCAACACGATCGCACCACGTATCAATCAGGAACTTCCGGATTTCACGGAGGACGGAATTGACGACGAGATATTTAAGAACTGCAAGCGTATTTCTATCGTAGCCTGTGGTACAGCGATGCATGCAGGTATGGTTGGAAAGCATCTGATCGAGAAGAAGCTCCGGATTCCGGTGCATGTAGACTGTGCATCGGAGTTCCGGTACAAAGATCCAATCATCGACGAAGATACATTAACAATCGTACTTTCTCAGTCAGGTGAGACGATTGACACATTAGAGGCGTTGAAGCTTGCGAAAAAACGCGGTTCCAAGGTGCTTTCTATCGTCAATGTAAAGGGAAGCACGATCGCAAGAGAGAGCGATTATGTACTGTATACGCATGCAGGTCCGGAAATCGCAGTTGCATCGACAAAGGCATACACCGTACAGGTAGCAGCGATGTATCTGATCGCATGCCGGATCGGACTGGTAAAGGGACTTATCACAGAGCATGACGCAAAACGCTTCATGACAAAGCTTACAAATGCGTCGAATATCGTAGAGGAAACATTAAAATGTGCGGATGATATCAAACGTGTGGCAGATCACATCAAGTTTGCAACGGATACGTTCTATATCGGAAGAGGACTCGATTATACGATGAGCCTGGAGGCTGCGCTGAAGTTAAAGGAGATTTCTTATGTGCATGCAGAAGCATATGCGGCAGGCGAGCTGAAGCATGGAACGATCGCACTGATCTCGGAGAATGTACCGGTCATCGCACTGGCAACCCAGGAGGATGTCTATGCGAAAATCATCTCGAATATCCGGGAAGTAAAGGCGAGAGGTGCATACGTTGTACTTGTCAGCATGGATGAGGCAGTGAATGATCCAAGCATCTGTGACCAGCACATCCGTCTTCCGAAGATGGATAGTGAGTTTACATCCTTTGCAACCGCGGTTGTATTGCAGCTGGTTGCATATTACACATCGGAAGCAAAGGGGCTGGATGTGGATAAGCCGAGAAATCTGGCAAAATCCGTAACCGTAGAATAAAATTAAGATAGGATATGAGCTGTCAGGATATTCTGGCAGCTCCTTTAAAGTTATGAAAGATTTAACAAAAGGCTACCCGGCGAAGGTGATTATCCTGTTCGCCATACCAATGATATTTGGCAGCATATTTCAACAGTTATATAATATAGCGGACAGCAAGATCGTGAGTACATTTGTGGGTACCGAGGCATTTGCGGCAGTTGGTGCGACAAGTGTTGTTTCGAACACGTTGATCGGATTCTTAAATTCCCTGACACTGGGATTTGCAATTCCGATCGCGAACAGCTTCGGTGGAAAAGATTTTAAGCGGATGCGACGCATGGTGGCAGGTACGGTGTTGCTGACACTTGCAGGCGCAGTTGTGCTGACGGTACTGATCCTGTTTTTAATCCCGGCAATCCTGCGGCTGCTTTCCACACCGGAGGATATCATGAGTCCGGCACTTGCATATGTGCGCATCATCTTATACGGCATTATTTTCGTGTCTGTCTATAATATGTGCGCAAATGTACTGCGTGCAGTCGGCGACAGCCGGACACCGCTTTATTGCCTGATTATCTCCGTGTTTGTAAATATTGGACTGGATTTGCTGTTTGTGAATGGATTCCATATGGGAATTCGGGGTGCTGCGTGGGCGACGATTATTTCACAGGCACTTTCGGCAGTGCTCTGTCTTGGCTATATTCTGCTCAAATTCCGGGATATCATACCGGAGAAGGATGAGTGGAAGCCGGTCGAAGGACAGTACAGTGAGCTTCTCACAACAGGGCTTGCGATGGGATTCATGTCGCTGGTTGTAAACTTCGGAACAATCGTGCTGCAGAGTGCGATTAACGGACTTGGAACAGCGATTGTTGCAGCGCATACGGCGGCAAGAAAGGTGTTCGATATATTCACAGTATCGCTTTATTGCCTCGGAAATGCAATGACGACCTATGTCAGTCAGAATATGGGAGCCGGAGAACCGGGACGTATTCGCAGGGGTATCCGGCATGCCATTGTTATGGCAACGGGAATAACAACCGTACTTGTTGCGATCTGTTTCGCGTTTGGCAGACCGATATTTACATGGCTTGCATCGACGGATAATACAACGATTGTAGATTCTGCGGTGATGTATTCCCGGATCAGTATTGTGTTCTTTTATGTGTTAGGACCACTTTTCATCCTGCGGTGTAGTCTGCAAGGCATGGGACGGAAGGTGATTCCGGTCTGTTCGAGTGTGGTGGAGATGGCGATCAAGGTGCTTTCTGCGACGATTTTAGTGCCGCGGCTTGCCTATTTTGGAGTGGCACTCACTGAGCCAATCAGCTGGGTATGTATGACAATTTTGCTGACGGCAGCGTATTTTGCAAAGCCGCCGGAACAGATGTTGCGAAAATCCGCATAGAATGGTATAATTTTTAAGATTATAATTTCGTCAAAGAAGGTGAAACAGATGTCGAGACTGAAGACTCCGAAAAAACCGAAGAAAGCAAAGCCTGCAAAGCCGGTTCTTAGAAAATCGGTAAAGCGTATGTCACGTAAAGAGCGGAAGCTTAAGGAAAACCGAAGAAAGCAGATGAGTAAGTATATCGACCGCACGATGGGATTCGTGGCGATCGTACTGTGCGCCGTTTCAGCAATCTTGGACGTAAAAAATAATAAAGATTCTTAAAAAGAGGATAAGGAAGAGGAAAGGAAGAAAACAAAGATGAAGAATTTTGAAGGATTACTTGAGCAGATTAAATCATGCAGCAAGAAGAAGCTTGCCGTAGCTGTTGCACAGGATGATGCAGTTCTTGAGGCAGTAAAGGCAGCAAAGGATCAGAATATTGCAGATGCGATTCTGGTTGGTGATGTAGATAAGATCAAGGAGATTGCTGCAAGCATGGATATGAGCTTAGAGGGATTTGAGATTATCGATGTGAAGGATCCGACAGAAGCTGCACTTACAGCAGTCAAGCTCGTACATGATGGCGAGGCAGATATGTACATGAAGGGACTCATTGATACAAAGGGATTCTTAAAGAGCGTATTGAACAAGGAAGTTGGTCTTAGAACAGGTAAGGCTTTGTCCCATGTATGTCTGTTTGAGATCGAAGGCTTCGAGAAGATGTTCTTCCTGACTGACGTCGCATTTATTCCATACCCAACATTGGAGGAGAAGGTTGATATCATCAACAATACGGTTGAGGTTGCACATGCATGTGGTATCGAGTGTCCAAAGGTAGCTCCACTTGCAGCCGTTGAGGTAGTAAATCCGAAGATGCCGGTTACAGTTGAGGCTGCTGAGCTTACAAAGATGAACGAAGAGGGTAAGATTACCGGATGTATCGTCGACGGACCTCTTTCTATGGATCTTGCAATTGATCCGGAAGCTGCAAAGCATAAGGGAGCAACAAACCGTAAGATCGTTGGTGATGCAGATATCTTGCTGTTCCCAGACATTCATGCAGGAAACATCACATACAAGACATTGGTTCATACAGCAAAGGTTAAGAACGGATGTATCTTAACTGGTACACAGGCACCGGTTATCCTGACATCCCGATCCGATACATTTGAGACAAAGGTTAATTCCATTGCCCTTGCAGCTATTGTTGCTGAGAATTTAAAGAAGAACAAATAATTTATAAGCATAAATAAACAGGAGGATAATAAAATGGGTTATAAGTCATTGATCATCAATCCGGGTTCTACATCTACAAAGATTGGTGTATTTGAAGATGAGACATTGTTGTTCGAGGAGACACTGCGTCATTCGACAGAGGAGATCGCGCAGTTCGATTCCATCGTTGCACAGAAGGACTTCCGTAAGGATGTTATCGCTAAGGTTTTAGCTGAGAACAATTTCGATATCAAGACACTGGATGTTGTTGTAGGCCGTGGCGGTCTGCTGAAGCCAATTCCGGGCGGTACATACACAGTTACAGATGAGCTGGTAAAGGATCTGGTAGAGGCAAAACGTGGCGAGCATGCATCAAACCTCGGTGGTATTCTGGCAAAGGATTTCGCAGACGAGCTTGGAATCCCTGCGTATATCGTAGATCCGGTTGTTGTTGATGAGATGCAGGATGTAGCAAGACTTTCCGGACACCCGGAGCTTCCTAGAACAAGTATCTTCCATGCACTGAACCAGAAGGCAGTTGCAAAGCGTTATGCCAAGGAAGTTGGTAAGAAGTATGAGGACTTGAATCTTATCGTTGTTCATATGGGTGGCGGTGTTTCCGTTGGTGCTCATACAGGCGGAAAGGTTGTAGATGTATTCAATGCATTGGATGGCGATGGCGCATTCTCACCAGAACGTGCCGGTGGTGTTCCAAACGGCGAGCTGGTTCGTCTGTGCTACTCAGGAAAGTACACAGAGAAGGAAATGATCAAGCAGCTTGTTGGTAAGGCAGGCTTTAATGCATACTGCGGTTCCAATGATGCAAGAGATATTGAGGCTATGGCAAAGAATGGCGACAAGCATGCACAGCTTGTATTTGACGCATTCTTATATCAGGTATCAAAGGATATCGGAGCACAGGCAGCTGTTCTCTCTGGTAAGGTTGATCAGATCATCCTGACAGGTGGTATCGCATATGGCAAGTATGCAACCGAAGAGATCACAAAGAGAGTACAGTTCATCGCACCGGTTACTGTATATGGTGGCGAGGACGAACTTCTTGCTCTGGCACAGGGCGCACTTCGAGTATTAAATGGCGAGGAAGAAGCAAAGGTTTACTAAGCGTAGACATATATTTGGAGGGATAGAATGGACGAAAATAACACACAGCAGCCGGGAGGTTCCCCGGATACGACTGGAAATGTGAATCCGCAGCAGCCGGGACAACCGGACATGACTGGATACGCAAATCCGCAACAGCCGGATACGACAGGATATTACGGACAGCAGCCGATGCAGCCGGACATGACCGGATATTA
>DHJV01000042.1 GCA_002404515.1 Lachnospiraceae bacterium UBA4711
TGTGCGATCTCATTTTCATGGTGTGGGAAGATCAGATCCTCACCACCGGCATGAATATCAATAACATCGCCAATGTATTTCTTGGACATAACCGAACACTCCAGATGCCAGCCCGGTCTTCCATCGCCCCAAGGAGATGGCCAGGATGGTTCGCCTTCCTTCTTTGGCTTCCAGAGTACGAAATCAAGTGGATCTTCCTTCTCATCCTCACCGGATACAAGAAGTTCACGGTTTCCGGCACGCAGATCGTCAATATTCTTCTTGGAAAGCTTTCCATAATCAGAAAACTTTCTTGTACGGAAATATACCGTTCCATTCACCTCATATGCATAGCCCTTTTTTATCAGAGTCTCTACCATCGCAATCATATCCGGAATCTCTTTCGTTGCCTGCGGATGTGTCGTTGCCTCTTCTACATGAAGCGCTGCCATATCCTTTTTGCACTCTGCGATGTAGCGCTCCGAAATCACGGATGCATCCACGCCCTCCTCATTCGCACGCTTGATGATCTTGTCATCAACATCGGTAAAGTTTGATACATAGTTTACCTCATAGCCCTTGTACTCAAAATATCTGCGCAATGTATCAAACACGATCATCGGTCTTGCATTTCCGATGTGAATATAGTCATATACGGTTGGCCCACAGACATAGATGCCTACTTTTCCCTCTTTGATCGGATGAAATTCATCCTTATGTCTGGTGAGTGTATTAAAAATCTTCATACCTGTTCGTTCCTCCTGCGATCGTTCCATTTTTCTTTTTCAAATATGTCATGCAATCTGCGGTTTGTCAAGCAAAAGCTTAATGTGCAAACTGCGAATTATACAGATTCGTATAGAAACCGTTTTGCGCCATAAGCTGCTCATGGTTACCCTTCTCGATGATATTTCCATCTTTCATAACTAAGATTACATCTGCCTCCCGGATTGTCGACAGTCTGTGTGCAACGATGAAGCTTGTTCTGCCCTGCATCATACGGTTAAACGCTTTCTGAATCCGGATCTCCGTGCGTGTATCAATCGAAGATGTCGCCTCATCTAAAATAAGCATCGGCGGCAGCAACAGCATCACACGTGTGATACACAAAAGCTGTTTCTGACCCTGTGACAGGTTTCCTCCATCCTCCGCGATCACCGTGTCATAGCCCTGTGGCAGACGACGGATAAAACTGTCGGAATGTGCAAGCTTCGCTGCCTGTACGATTTCCTCGTCTGTTGCATCCGGCTTTCCGTAAGCGATATTCTCACGAATCGTACCACTCTTTAACCATGTCTCCTGCAATACCATACCGTAGTTCTGACGCAGGCTGTCTCTCGTCATATCACGGATATCTGTACCATCAACTGAGATGGAACCGGTATCGACATCGTAAAAGCGCATCAGCAGATTGATAAGTGTACTCTTTCCACATCCGGTTGGTCCGACGATTGCCACACGCATACCCGGCTTTACAGAGAGGTTCAGATTCGTGATAAGTTTCTTGTCCTTGACATAAGAGAAGTTCACGTCCTTGATCTCGATCGCGCCCTTCGTATCCGTTAATACATGTGCGTTTTCTTTCTCCGGTATCTGTGGTGTCTCATCCAGAAGCTCAAACACACGACCGGCACATGCCATCGCATTCTGAAGCTCGGTGATGACATTCGATATCTCGTTAAATGGTTTTGTATACTGGTTCGCGTAACTGAGGAAGCATGTAAGCTGTCCAACGGTAAATCCGGTCATGATCACGGAAATGGCACCGATGATACCTACTGCCGCATATACAAGGTTGTTGACAAATCTTGTACATGGATTGACAAGCGAGGAATAGAATGTCGCTGACATGCTGTCCCTCTCCAGTCGGTCATTGATCTCCTCAAAACGGTTTAATGCATCATCTTCGTAGCCAAATGCCTGCACGATCTTCTGCTGCCCAACCATCTCATCGACAAGTGCCGTGATCTCACCACGTGTCTCCGACTGCTGGTGGAACAGATGATACGTCCGCTTCGCAATGAAGGATGCCACAAACAGCGAAAGCGGTGTCAGAATAACGACAACCAGTCCAATCGGTACATTTACAACCATCATGAATCCCAGTGTCGCAAGAATCGTTACGATTCCGGTGAACAACTGTGTAAATCCCATCAGAAGGCCATCTGCAAACTGATCAATATCCGATACGATACGGCTCACGATATCGCCGTGTTTGTGTGAATCGATATAGGAAAGCGGAAGCTCTTCCATATGATTGAACACTTCAATACGGATATCCCGTACAACGGAATATGTGATATGGTTGTTGATAATATTCATAAACCACTGTGAAAGCACTGTCACAACAGTTACCATCAAAAATGTGTAGATGATGTCTTTGATTCCATCGAAGTCAACCAGACCTTTTCCGACGATCAGGTCGATCGCATCACCAGTCAGGATCGGTGCATACAAGGTAGAGGCAACAGTGATCATCGCACAGACAAACGAAAGGATGACCAGAATGCGGTATTTCCTGATATGGGTCAGTACACGCTTTAACACGGCTTTATCAAAGCCCTGCAGCTTCTTTTTCTTATCCTTAGACATTTGCCTTCACCTCCTTGTTCTGAGATGCGTAGATCTCCCGGTATACCGGGCAATCCTTCATCAATGTATCATGATTGCCAATGCCAGCGATCTTACCATCATCCAAGACGATAATTTTATCTGCATACATAATGGATGATGCACGCTGCGATACAAGGAATACCGTCGTGTGATCGGTTTTCTCTTTGATTGCCTTCCGGAGTGCTGCATCCGTCGCATAGTCAAGTGCAGAAGAACTATCATCGAGAATCAGGATCTCCGGCTTCTTCACAAGTGCACGTGCGATCGTCAGTCTCTGCTTCTGTCCACCGGACAGGTTCTTGCCACCCTGGTTCAGTATGAACTCAATGCCGCCCTCTTTCTGCTGTACAAAGTCCTCCGCCTGTGCGATAGAAAGTGCTTCCTCGATTTCCTCTTTCGTTGCATCTTCCTTGCCCCAGCGGATATTATCTGCGATTGTTCCAGAGAAAAGCACTGCCTTCTGCGGAACAACTCCAATCTTAGAGGTTAACTGTTCCTTCGGATATTCCTTTACATCCACGCCATCGATCTTGATGCTTCCCTGTGTGCAGTCATAGAAACGCGGAATCAGATTCACAAGTGTGGACTTACCGGAGCCGGTACCTCCGATAATGCCGATCGTCTCACCACGGTTCACCTTCAAGGATACGCCCTCGATGGAGGATTCCTTTGCCTCTGCATACGTAAGTCCGGCATCCACAAATTCAACCTTCGGAATCGCTGTGCCACCAGCTGCTTCTACCGGTGCGGTCTCATATGTCTGGCTGCTTGTCGTCTCGAAGATTGCCCCCAGACGATTCGCACAGGCAACTGCCTTTGTCTCGGTGATAATCAGATTCGCAAGCTTTACAAGCTCGATCAGAATCTGCGACATGTAGTTTACAAGTGCATAGACCTGCCCCTGCTTTAAAATGCCGAGATCTACCTGCTTTGCGCCACCCCAGATCAGAGCTACGATAGACAGGTTAATCACTGCATAGGTCAGCGGATTTAAGAAAGAAGAAATCTTTCCGACGAAAAGCTGTCCCTTCGTTAATGCCTCCGTTACCTCGGCGAATTCTTCTTTTTCCTTCTTCTCCTGGTTAAATGCACGGATGACACGCACACCAGACAGATTCTCTCTGGACTTCAATGTCACTGTGTCAAGCCTGCTCTGTACTTTCTTATACAAAGGAATCGAAACAAGCATGATTCCAAATACGATCACGATCAGAACCGGAAGCGTGATGAAGAACACCCTCGACGCTTTTGCATTGACTGTAAATGCCATGATCGTTGCGCCAAATACAATAAACGGCGAACGCATAAACAGACGCAGGAACATATTGATTCCCGTCTGTACCTGATTGACATCACTCGTCATACGTGTGATGAGCGTCGCACTGCCGAGCTTATCAATCTCTGCATAGGAAAGTGTCTCGATATGCTTGAACAGATCATACCGTATCTCCTTTCCGATTCCCATTGCCGTTTTCGCTGAAAAATACTGTGCTGTGATTGAGCACCCAAGTCCGATCACACCAAGTCCAACCATGACAAATGCCATCTTGTAGATATATGGCTTGTCATTCCCCGCAATACCGTTATCAATGATTGCCGCCATAACGAGCGGCACCAGAAGTTCAAAAGCTGCTTCCAGCATCTTGAATAGCGGTGCCAATATTGCTTTCCATTTGTAATTCTTGAAATACTGTAATACCTGTTTCACGTTTCTTTCCTTTTCTCTTTCCCTTATTTTATAGTTGACCTATGATACAAATTCCCTTAAACTATTATAGACAAGGATTTTTCTTTTTCAATACAAAATCCAAAAAATGTAAAGGAGATTCATACTATGGATGATAAGAACAAACCGTTTCCGGCAGATAATACCGACGATGATGACTATGTAGACATGGTGTTAGACGATGGTACAGAGCTTCATTGCAGTGTCATTGCCATCTTTCCAGTCGAAGGCCAGCAGTATATCGCATTGCTTCCGGACAAAGTTGTAGATGGCTACGAAGAAGACGACGTCTTCCTCTACCGTTACACAGAAAAAGACGGCGACGACGTGGAGCTTGGCATGATTGATTCCGAAGAGGAATACGAGATCGTTGCCGACGCGTTTGACGAGCTTTTAGACAACGAAGCCTACGAAGACATGTAAGCTTCTCTATTCTGTAAGGTCATAGATTTCCACTGTCTGTGTTTCAAATCGGAAGCTGTAAATGTATGACCACTGCGTCGTTCCGTTCAGACACAGATCGACGTTTCCATAAAATGTACAATTATCATTTGCATCCAATGAAAATCCATCTACTGTCACACCGTAGATGGATGTTTCTTTGTCTGACAGTTCTTTCATCCGCAGGCAGCTGTCAATCACCATCTGCCGCACATCATCAAGCGTGGTTTCTTTCTTCACAAGCGCATCCGTCAGCGTAAGCTTCTTATCCTGAATCCTGTCATAATTATAACTTGCAATGTCTCCATAGCCACCGACAAGTGGATATTCGACATAGCGTACAACCGCTTGTAAATACTGATTCGTGCTATATTCTGTTGTGCGGATCTCCGGGATGATTTCTTCTCCATCTTTGTCCTTATCATAAATTGCTCCCGGTCCATCCATGATGTCCTGATTCAATTCTTCAATTACCGTGCTGTCATGCTTCGATGTAAATTGTGGAAGCTCAATCGCATGTCCGTCAAGCTCTGTATGTACTGCATAGGTCAGGGAAGAATCCTCCGATGCGTAATTCACCGCTTCGGTTGTCTCTTCCTTTGCTGCACAGCCAACCATGCATAAACAGCTTCCGATTGCTGCAAGCAGCATAACTATTTTGCTCTTTTTTAAGCTTCCTTTTGCCATGTTATATCCTCCACAAACCGGCTCCTGTCTTTTGCTTTCCCCGCGATTGTTTTTGGCACATAGATATGCAGTGCGTGTCTTGCCCGCGTCATAGCAACATAGAACATCCGCCGTTCCTCTTCTAGTTCCGCTGCCGTCTTCGCCTTTTTATACGGTGTGATTTCTTCCACTGCATCGAGGATGTACACCGTATCAAACTCCAATCCCTTTGCACTGTGCATCGTCATAAGGTTAACACCCTTCCGCATACGGTTTTTCTCCTGCTGTCTCGCAAGTTGTTCCTTATATTCATCTATAAATGTGAACAACTCTGCGTAGCTTTCCATATCTTTAATCATATATCCAAATTCATCTAAAACCTCATACATCTCCGATGAATCAAGCTGGCGGTATTCCGCGTAATCCTTGATATACTTGTCATAGCCGATAAAATTCCGTATGAAATTAAGTGCCGGATAGGGGCGCAGCTTCCGCAGCATCTTTACATCTGCCATCAGCTTATCCAGATTCTCCACAACAGACTCCTTATTACGGAGCCGAAACCGAAGCTTATCATAATCAACCGGATCCTCAAGCAAAATATCCCGGCTGATATAGCGTGACGGTTTATTGATGATTCTTAAAAAAGTCGCCCGCGATGTATCGCCCATCGCAATCCGCATATAATCCAGTACATACCGCACTGCAAAATGATCAAACAGATTCGGCAGCACATCACTCAACGTATATGGGATATTATATTGATTGAGCTTATAAGCGAGCCGTCGCGGTTGTAAGTTCGTCCGATACAGCACCGCCTGTTTTTCATACGCAGTTCCAGCCTGATACTGTTCCCGGATACGCCGTATGATACACTCGTTTTCCTCTGCTTCATCTTTCACAGTATGCATCTGTACAATACCAGGTTCTTTTGAAACTGCTTTTAATTCCTTCTTGTATCGTGTCCGGTTCTTCTCAATCACCTGCGTTGCTGCCTGCACGATCCGGTAATCGGAGCGATAATTTTCACCGAGATACACAATCTTACAGTCTGGGAAATCCTTCCGAAACTGTTGCATGATCTCTGGTCTTGCACCACGGAATCCATAAACTGACTGGTCATCGTCCCCGACGATGCATGCATTTTGCCGTGGATTTGCCAACATTCGGAAAATCTCATACTGAATCCGATTACTGTCCTGAAACTCATCCACCATGATATACGGGAACAGACTTCTGCATTTATCCAGGATATCCGGCCGTGCTGTCAAAAGCTCATAGCAAAGCACCATCATATCATCAAAATCAATCAGCTTCCTGCGTTTTAACTCCGCATCCAGCCGTCGATACAGCTCCCGGAATGCATGCTCCGGCATATCTTTGCTATAATAATTCTCCACATCCATCATGTCACATTTGACAAGGCTTACCTGAGAGACGATGCTGCTTACAATTTCTTCCTTGTTCTCGTAACTAAGCTCCATCGTATGTAAAATCTGCTCGATGATTCCACGCTTTTCTTCCTCGGAAATCACACGCAGCATGGATTGACCATATGCAGTTTTTAAAATCCAATAAAATATGGAATGAAAGGTTCCAAATCGAACCGGATATTCCTTTCCGGGTGTCATCGCACGAAAGCGCTGCTGCATCTCTCCTGCGGCTGCCCGTGTAAAGGTTATAACAAGAATATCTGCGGGTGAAACACCCGCAGATTCTATCAGATACTTGATTCGTTTTGTAATTACAGTTGTCTTACCGGAGCCCGGTCCTGCAATCACCATCATAGGTCCATCCACATGCGAAACTGCCTTGGATTGTGCCTCGTTTAATTTCATATTATGCATTCGCTCCACAGCACTTCTTATACTTCTTTCCGCTTCCACAAGGACATGGATCATTTCGTCCAACCTTTGGCGGCTTTACGATTGTCTTGGAAGACTTCTGGATCTTGTATAATTCCTTTCTTCTCTCAGGAGTTAAGATCTTATCCCACTGTGGAAGTGTATACAACCACTCTGCATTGCAGTCTACCATGTTCATGTAAAGCTTCTCCGGATCATAGCCAAGCGCTACCTGTGAATCCTCTTCCAGCTCATCGACCTTGTTTGGCACGATCAGACTGTCCTCGATACCATCCAGGAATCCAATCATCAGTTCAATGCTCATATCATACTTCTCAGCCAGTTCTTTGACTGTGCCACCCTCAATCTCAACCGGATTCTCAAGAATCTTCTCATAGATTGCCTTTTCTCTCTGGAAATAATCAAGCCAAAACTCCTTTCCTTCCGGTGTTCTGTCATCAAGACTATATGCATGCTCACGCCATTCTGTTAATAAACTCATAACCGTACCTACACAGTGTTATCCTGTGTTTTCCTTTCATTTTTTCATCCAATCCAGTATAGCAAACCAGCCTTTATTTTTCAAGACCGATTCTTTTTGTGATTTTGCAGAACCTTCCCCAGCCAAAGTACCACATAAATGAGTATCGGCACTATAATCATCAGTGCAAGACTCGGCATAAAATATTTGCTGCCTGTCACGCCTGTCACGATCACCAATACGATCAATGCAAAGATCACGACGAGCCCCACCCACGCCATCACGCGTAAAATCGGACGTCTGCGTATACTTTGTTCATATGTTTCTGTCTTTTTTTCCTCTTCCATATTTTCTCCATGTCACAGCTATTGCTTATTCGTATCGAAGTGCATCAATCGGATTCAGGTTTGATGCCTTGACCGAAGGAATAAATCCGAATACAATTCCAATCACCATAGAGAAGATTACAGAGATTGCAATCGCAGCTCCACTGATTGCGACTGGAACCGATGCGACATCGGAAATCAGATACGCGAGTCCGACGCCGGCACCAACTCCAATGATGCCACCCATGCTTGTAAGCACGGCTGCCTCTGTCAGAAACTGCATTAAAATCACTGATTTTCTTGCTCCCAATGCTTTCTTCAAGCCAATTTCTCTCGTTCGTTCAGTAACGGATACCAGCATAATATTCATAACACCGATACCACCTACCAAAAGAGAAATACTTGCAATCCATATGAGCTGCTGGCTTGTTGATGCGCTGACCTCCTGCATTGCCTTCGCTGTCTCAAGCAAATCTTCACTCTTATACTTGAAAGAGCTGCCGCTCTCTTCCTCTGATCCACCTTCCGAAGCATTCTCACTGCTTGTTGCAGGCATGTATGAATTCATAATATCAGCAGTTTTCTTTCCTGCATTTGTCATGGCATCCGTACCCGCCGGCTTCACAACCAGGTTGTATGGCTCATCAAACGAGAAAATCAAAGGCCAGTTCACATCTGTGATAAACACCTGACCAGATGTTGTATTTCCATAATAGGTATACCAGTCATTCATATTGGTAACCTTCGGGGTAAATCCATCCAACTGCTCAACGACACCGACAATGATAAAAGGCTCACCCTTAATCTCCAAAGTCTTACCGATTGGATTCTCGCTTGCGAACAATGTGTTCGCTGCAACCGTATCCAGAATCACACCCTTTGTATAGTCTGTCCAGTCCTGCTCTTCAAACAGTCGTCCAGTCTGCACTGTATATCCCATCACACGGAAGTAATCCTTATCTACACCATAAACCGGTGCATTACCCAGATCCTTTGTTCCGCTGTTGATACCTTCATAAAGTGCGCCATACCGGTAAGATGCAACTGCAGTCACCTCATCCACTGCCAGAATCTCATTTTTTATATCATCTGTGACCATCGGCATATTCTCCGGTGTGGAAGAATCGCCAGATGTATAAGTCCATTCACCCTGATACAATTTTACATTTACAATGTTATTTCCAGAGCCAACCAGATTTTCCTTGATCTGCTCACTCGTTCCCTTAATTGTCGATACAATCGCGATAATTGCTGCAATACCAATAATAATACCAAGCATGGTAAGAAGGGAACGCATCTTATGTGCCCAAATGCCTTGGAACGATAATCTTATATTTTCTAACATAGACTGATTTCCTTTCTTATCAATTATACAGATCATCCGTCGACTTCTGTACAGTCTTTACGCCTTCCACCGCCTCATCGAGATACGGAAATGCAATGTAATCCTGCATCGTCAGACCACCGAGTATCAGAACAGCATCTCCGGATGTTTTATTTCCAACCTTAATGTAGGTTTTCTTCAATCTTCCATCAACATCCTTCATGACATAGTAATTGCTTCCTTCCTGTTTCATGAATGCCTTCGAAAGATAAAAGCCTTCGCTGCTATCCTCTGAGCCTGAATTCAGTGTGATTTCCATATACATATTCTGGCTGACATCCGATGCATCGTTCAAAGCAATCTTCATCGGATAATAGGTCTCTGTCTTTGCACTGTAATTGCTGTATCCCTCTGCCGGAAATGTAGATATCTCTGTGATTGTACCTTCGTAATTCATACCGGTATCATAACAATACATGGATACTGTATCACCGACCTTCACGGTTGACATAGCAAGCTCGCCAATCTGGCTTTCCACCAGATATCCATCCGCTGCACTGACAACAAGAATCGGATCCCCGCTGGAAGCCGCCTCATCTGCAGTTATCACACTCTTGATGACACCATCGAAATTCGCAAGCACCTCTCCAGTCGAATTCTGCATTTCCTCCATCTGAAGCTTAACCTGTGCAATCTCATACTGTGTCTGCATGGATTTGATTTCCTGCTCCTTCTGCGCAATCTGATTTTTCAGTTCCTCCCGCGTCGGAGGGGTATCTGCATCTGGATCGGTATCCGGATCTGGTTGCGGTGCATCCGACCCCGTTGCAACCGGAACAACCGGTGCTTCTGTTGTCGGAATATCCTCTAACGGTGTGGTTGCCTTTAACTTTTCAAGTTCCCGCTGTGCATCAATGATCGATACACGGGATAACTCCAGTTCTGATCTTTGCAGCTCCAGCTGTAAGTCATTGGCTGTTGTATCATAGACAAGCAGTACATCACCGGCTTTCACACTCTGTCCTTCCGTTACCTTAATCTCCGATACGGACTGTGTCTTTCCTACATAGACCTTCTGCTCCGAATTCACCGTAACATTTCCACTCAGTGTGCTGTTATCCCACATATTGGAAGCATCATATCCAATCTCACTGACCGCATACACCCCTGCAGTTTTGCTGTTCTGATTTTTCTGCTTCAATGTTCGGAGTGCAAAATAAATACCGCCGAGCACAACCACGCAGGAAAGAACGATAATGATTATTTTCTTTGCCTTATTCATGCTCATCACCTCCGGTCATCGGGGCTTGCGCCACCTGTGTTTCCCGCACATCTGTCAGTCCCTGTTCCGGCTGTTCTGATGTTTCCTTCACTGGCTTGGCATCTCCCTCATACAGCTCACCATCAATGATTTTTACAACTCGGTCTGCATAAGACGCAATCTCGTCAGAGTGCGTAATCATAATGATCGTCACGCCCTGCTTATGCAGTGTGTCAAACAGTTCCATCACCTGTAAACCGGATTTGGAATCAAGTGCTCCGGTTGGCTCATCGGCGAGCAGAATCTTCGGATCTGCCACCATCGCACGTGCAATCGCCACACGCTGTTTCTGTCCACCGGATAACTGGGATGGATACGCTTTGGCACGATCCTTCAGCCCTACAATATCCAGAAGCTCATAGGCTTTCTTCTTTGCCTCTGACTTCGACTTCCCCTGAATGAACAACGGGAAGCATACATTCTCCAATACCGACTTCTGCATCAGCAAGTTGAAATGCTGGAAGATCATTCCGATATGCTCCCGCTGCTTGCGAAGTTCTTTCTCAGAAAGCTTGTTCAGATCCTTATCCTGAACGATCACAGTTCCTTCGGTCGGAACTTCGATATGATTGATGCATCGTACCAATGTACTCTTTCCTGCACCTGACATACCGATAATACCATATATATCTCCGGCTTCGATGTCGAGCGTCACATGCTTCAACGCGTCGATCTCGCCGTCCTTTGTCTGAAATTTTTTGGATACATCTTGTATCTGGATGATTGCCATAGACGTACTTCCTTTCCCTTGCAGGTATTTATTTCCTACTTATCCTATCTGATATACTATTTATTTCCCTTTCATGGTTTCAGATTATAACGCGCTTCCTCTGTTATGTCAATACAGACAGCCATACATAATAATAATTGTTTGTTATAATCTTTCCCTATATCAAAAAGCTGTAGAATATTCCTCTCTAAATATCCTACAGCTTTCTTTTTCATATTGTTCTTTTTTATGCAAAGCTTACTTTGCGTCCAGAATCTCTCTTGCTAATTTTTGCTGTTCGTCGGTTGGAGGATCGATTCCTTCCAGCTTATAAGGGATTCCAAGGCGTTCCCACTCCTGGATTCCAAGCTTATGGTATGGCAATACCTCCACACGGTCAACCGTCTTCAACGTCTTGATAAACTCAGCCGTCTTCTTCAGATCTGCTTCGTCGGTTGTTACCCCCGGCACAAGGACATGCCGAATCCACATATGCTTGCCTTGATCGGAGAGATACTGTGCCAGGTCTAATATATTCTTATTCGAGAACCCTGTCAGCTCCCGGTGTTTGTCGTCCTCAATCTGCTTGATATCAAGCAGAAACAAATCAGTGAGCCCCATCAGTTCATTGAACTTCGAGAAGAAAGGCTCCTCTCTCGTAAATGGATTACCCGCTGTATCAATCGTTGTGTGAATCCCCTGTGCTTTTGCAAGCTTGAAAAATTCAATCAAAAAGTCCATCTGCAGAAGTGCTTCACCTCCACTGACGGTAATTCCTCCGTCGCCCTTCCAATAAGGCTTATAACGAAGTGCCTGCTTGAGCAGATCTTCCGGAGTTCTCGCTTCAACCTTGACACCTTTATCCAATAGCAGCTTTGTGTTCTCTTCAATTTTCTTTTCGAGTTCTTCTCGTTCCTTTTCATCCGTTGTGTCTGCATAGAGCTTTGTGTAATCAGTGACCAGATTCCACGTCTCCGGATTGTGGCAGTATTTACAACGCATCTTACAGCCCTGCAAAAATACTACAAATCGAATGCCTGGTCCATCTACGGCTCCAAAGCTTTCTGTTGAATGAATATAACCTAAAATTTGTTTTTTCTCCGGCATGTTCCACCTCTAACAATTTTATTTTTATAAAAAGTCCCGGAGATAGTATCTCCGGGACTCCAGTGAATTACTTATCTATCAAAAACATTTTTGACAAACTTTTAATTAAAGTGAGTCATGGAATGTTCTGTTGATAACATCGAGCTGCTGCTCACGTGTAAGAGAGATAAACTTAACAGCGTATCCAGATACACGGATTGTGAAGTTAGCGTACTCTGGCTTATCCGGGTTCTCCATAGCATCCAGAAGCTTATCCTTACCGAATACGTTTACGTTCAAGTGGTGAGCGCCCTGATCGAAGTATCCATCCATAGCGCTTACAAGCTTCTCAGCTCTCTCAGCCTCATCATGACCAAGTGCAGATGGGTTCATTGTCTGAGTATTTGAGATACCATCCAAAGACCACTCATAAGGAATCTTAGCAACTGAGTTCAAAGATGCAAGAAGTCCTGATGTCTCAGCACCGTAACTTGGGTTAGCACCTGGAGCAAACGGTGTCCAAGCACGTCTACCATCCGGAAGGTTACCTGTGTACTTACCATAAACTACATTTGATGTGATTGTAAGGATAGATGTTGTAGGCTCTGAATCACGGTATGTGTGTCTCTTCTTGATGTCTGTAATAAACTCATGAAGCAGCCATACACCGATATCATCTGCTCTGTCATCATCGTTACCATACTTAGGGAA
>DHJV01000127.1:0-231 GCA_002404515.1 Lachnospiraceae bacterium UBA4711
GGAATAGAACCAGAGTTAGAGAAGATGCTTCAAAGTTACAAAGAGTTATTTATGAAGAAGAAAGTTCCGGTTTTTTATTGCCCCCAAGATGTTAATAGATGTATAGTGTATTTAGAAGATTCACAATGAATATAAAAATGCTTGACGGCATAGTTTAATTATGTTAGCCTACTAGCAAAGCATAAGTTTCATATAGTAGTTGTCAGACAGCTACTTTCTACGAATAGTCAA
>DHJV01000127.1:355-5238 GCA_002404515.1 Lachnospiraceae bacterium UBA4711
TATGGCAAACAGAGAGTACAAAAGTGACGTGTTTAGTATGTTGTTGGAGGACAGAGCGAGAGCGTTGGATGTCTACAATGCGATGGCTGGGACGGCGTACACCGATCCGGAGATTATCGAGATTCATACATTGGAAAGTGGTGTATCACTTACGGTGCACAATGATGCATCGTTTGTTGTGAGTATGGATTCGGTTCTGAATATCTATGAGCATCAGTCAACGTATAATCCGAACATGCCGCTTCGGGAACTGATTTATTTTGTGACGATTATCAAGAAGCTGGTCGAAAACAGATATCTGCTTAGTCACAGGCTGGTGAAGATACCAACACCGAAGTTTGCAGTGTTCTACAATGGAGACAAAACGAGACCAGAGCGAGAAGTGTTGAAATTGTCCGATGCATATGAAAACCAGTTGGATGAGCCGCAGTTAGAGCTGATGTGCACCGTGTATAACATCAATCCGGGAAATAATGAGGATTTGAAAAAGCGGAGCCAGACACTGCGGGAGTATATGATATTTGTTGGATATGTAAATGAGAATCTTGCAAAGGCGAAAAAGGGTGAGAAGGATTATGAAGCTGCAATCAGAGATGCAGTGAACCGCTGCATTGCAGAGAATATCCTGAAGGATTTTTTGCTGGAACGCGGAGAGGATGTGCAGAAAATTATGATGTTTGATCTGACATACGAAAAGCAGATGGAGAATGCGAAGCGGGAATGGTATAACGATGGTGTGGAAGAAGGTCGTGCAGAAGGGTATTCATCTGGAATTGTGGAAGGACGTGCAGAAGGCGCAGTTCATCATTTAGTTATTTCCGTTGTAAAAAAGGTGCAGAAGAACAAAACACTTGACCAGATTGCAGATGAACTTGAAGAATCTGTCAAAGATATCCAGCCAATTTACGATATCGTGAAGAGACATGATCCAGAATATGATGTGGATGTAATTACCACAGAAGTACTGGAAACACGGGAAAATAAAAAAGCATAAAAATTTAATTTGAAAGAATAATATCCCTGGAGACATGGTTAACCACCAAAAATCTCCGGGGGATGTTTCGTTTGAAAACAACGTTAATTATGCAGAAAGTGACTGTATAAACTGTGCGATTTCTTCTTTGCGCATCGCGCTCATCGTACTGTTGTGGAAATGCGTATCATACGTCACTTCTTTTTTCACTGCAAAAGAATCTGGTAAGGTGTAGCTCTTGGCTGTTTCTTCATCTGGAAATTCCACTTCGCCCATAACAAGCCCGTCAAACAATCCTTCGAAGATATCGAGCTCTAAGGTAAGCCCCTGATCGAGCGGAATCTTATAGCGCGTTTTCGCAATCACATTGCCGTCTGCCTTGGTACAGAGTGTCTGGTAAGCATCTTCGTCAATCGGAAGCTCAAATTCCTGTCGGGCTAACATGCCGCTGCTTTTGACGGTCAGGACATATTGGAAGCTGGAGATTGTAGATGCTGCATCGTATAAGGTTTTCTTGCGTACCCGGATCACCGGATTGGTAGTCACATATGCCTGCTCGATGCCGTAATGTGGATATGTGTCTAGCTGATCTGGCAGCTTATGAAATAAAAATTTGCGTTCGATTTCCATATTTTGTTCCTCCGTGTCTGGAATATCTTGAAGATTTCCCCAAACTATTATATACTACATGTAATTATGGGATGGAATTGTAACATTAGATAAAAACAAATTCGTAAAAACCATAACCGGTCAATAATTCCTTGTAAATTATAATGTATTTTATAATAGAAGGAAAGTGGAATTTTAGAAGATGAATATACATGTTTGCGGATCGGAAACCAACCGGTTTCATGATGCGCAGGGCAAGGAGGATGCATATGAGTAAAGTAAATGTATATCTTGCAGATGGTTTTGAAGAGGTCGAAGGGCTGACTGTCGTAGATCTGCTGCGACGCGTAGGCATCGAGACAGATATGGTATCAATTATGGGACGGAAGGAAATCACCGGTGCACGAAAGATTCCCGTACTGGCAGATAAGCTCTTTGAGGAGCAGGACGATCCAGATGTGATCGTGCTTCCGGGCGGTATGCCGGGAACCCTGCACTTAAAGGCACATGAAGGTCTGGCAGATCTGATCCGAAAAGCAAATAAGGAAGGTAAGCTGCTTGCAGCAATTTGTGCAGCACCAACCATCTATGGAGAGATGGGACTTCTCGAAGGAAAGAATGCAACCTGCTATCCGGGCATGGAGGACAAGCTGCTTGGTGCAAACTGGCAGGAGCAGCCAGTCGTTGTCGACGGAAACTTCGTGACAAGCCGGGGCGTTGGAACAGCGATTGCATTTGCACTCACATTGGTTACAATCCTGAAGGATGAAGAAACAGCGAAGTCTTTGGCGAATAGTATAGTTTATAAATGGTAATTCCAATCGGGAGGACGTTATGTACAGATTAACGATAAAGGATATATTGGAAGCAACAGGTGGCGTATTGCTGTGTGGCGATGAAAATACAGAGATCAAAGATGTCTGCATCAATTCCAAGGAGATCAAGCCGGGCGACTTATTTGTCCCGATCATCGGGGAGCGGGTTGACGCGCATCGGTTTATCGAGAGCGCACTTCACACAGGTGCGGCAACCCTGACATCACAGCATACCGATATTGTCGTATCGGAGAAGCCGTTTGTCTACGTGAGTGATACAGAAAAGGCATTGCAGGATATCGGCGCTTACGTGCGCAAGAAGTTTAAGAAGCCGGTTATTGGTGTGACCGGAAGTGTTGGAAAGACGACAACGCGGCAGATGATCGCAACTGTGCTTTCGGGATGCTTAAATGTCTACCAGACCGAGGGCAATCTGAATTCCCAGATTGGTGTGCCGCTGACACTTCGCCGGATTGATGAGAACGCAGAGGCAGCGGTGCTTGAAATGGGTATCAGTGAACCGGGACAGATGGAGATTCTGTCTGACATGGTGAAGCCGGATATCTGTGTCGTGACGATGATCGGTGTTGCGCATATCGAATTTATGAAGACACAGGAGAATATCCGCAAAGAGAAATTGTCCATCATCAATCATATGAGCCCGGATGGTGTGCTGTTCTTAAATGGCGATGATGCATTGCTCGCAGAAGTGAAAGGTGATACCGGCGTCCGTACATTTACATACGGCACTGGCGCGGACTGCGATTACCGGGCGGAGAATCTGCATATGGAAGATTACCAGTATGTATATGATTTCGTGCATGGAGACACGCGCGTGCATGTGCGGCTCAACGCACTTGGCAAGCACAATGTCGGAAATTCACTGGTTGGTCTTGCGATTGCAGATTATATGGGATTGGATCTGGAGAAGGCAGCAGCCGGACTTGCGAAGTTTCAGGGACTGCGTCAGAGATTGATCCGCATTCCGGGCAAATACACGATCATTGATGACACGTACAATGCAAGCCCGGATTCCATGAAGGCAAGTCTGAACGTGCTGGAGGATCTGGAGACAACTGGTAAGAAGATCGCGGTGCTTGGTGACATGTTTGAGCTTGGCGAAAAGGAAGTCGAGTATCATTATGAGATCGGAAAATATCTGGCAACAAAGAAGATTGACGAGCTGGTCGTAGTCGGTGATCTGGCACAGCATATCATGCAGGGCGTGAAGGACAGCAACTCGGATATCAACTGTTACAGCTTCAAGGACAATGGCGAGGTTGCTTTGTATCTGCTTTCTGTGATGCAGCCGGAAGATATTGTGCTGATCAAAGGCTCGAATGGTATGCATCTGAATGAAGTTGTAAATAATATGCTTGGTTAATGGGATACTGAATTGCGGCGGCTGAATAGCGATGGAGCGATTCGGATATCCGGTGAGGTTCTATGGACATCATAGGACCTCATTTTAATGTGGTAAGGAATTGAAAAGATTGTATATATGTTGATTCGTGAAAAGCTGGAATTACACATATATAAAAGAATGCGTATTGTTTCGGCTATACTTGTTCAAGTCAGCAGAATGTGAAAACACATGTGGAATTGCCAGAAATATGATATTATGGAACTATGAATAAAAAATCAAAAATAATAAAAAATATAGGTTGACAGTCGTGGATTCGTGTGATATATTAACAATAACAAAAATGATAATCATTACTGATTTGCAAAGTTAGAGATTGCAGATCAGTAAAAAGATATGATGATCATTCAAACATGTGGAAAAACGAAAGGAGATTTATTATGAAATTTGTATGTACAGTTTGTGGATATGTTTATGAAGGTGACGCAGCTCCGGCAGAGTGCCCAATCTGCCATGCTGGTGCAGATAAGTTCAAGAAAGTAGAAGACGGAGCGATGACACTGGCTGCTGAGCATGAGTTTGGCGTATATGCATCGACGGTAAAGAACAACCCGGAAATCAGCGACGAGGATAAGAAGTTTATCTTCGATCAGCTCAAGGCAAACTTCAATGGCGAGTGCTCAGAGGTTGGTATGTACCTTTGCATGGCAAGAGTCGCACATCGCGAGGGTTACCCAGAGATCGGTCTTTATTGGGAGAAGGCAGCTTACGAAGAAGCAGAGCATGCGGCAAAGTTTGCTGAGATGTTAGGTGAAGACTTAGAGCCAAACATGACAAGCTCTACAAAGAAGAACCTTGCATGGAGAGTTGACTGCGAGTATGGCGCAACAGCAGGTAAGGTTGATCTTGCAAAATGTGCAAAGAAGAATAATCTGGACGCAATCCATGACACGGTTCATGAGATGGCAAGAGACGAGGCTCGACATGGCAGAGCATTAGAGGGATTACTTAAGAGGTACTTTGGCTAAGCTACAAGCCATGCAAAACAGTGAAAATAACGCTCCGCAAGTTTACTTGCAGGGGCGTTTATTTTTGCTGTTTTATACGGCGCCAGCCGTCCATG
>DHJV01000083.1:0-16420 GCA_002404515.1 Lachnospiraceae bacterium UBA4711
GAAAGCATCCGGGATATCGTCCGTCAGATGTAAATCCAAGCTTGCAATATTCTGAATGTATGTCATATAATAACTGGTTGTATATGCGATAAGGAAAAAATCAATTTCTACTCATGTATGGTAGACTTATGATACAGGATTCAGGAGATGACGGCGATGAAGAACCAGAAAACAGATATGACGGAACAATTAGACCAGGGGAAGATCCTTCCTCTGGTTTTTCGACTTTCGATTCCGGCAGTTGTCGCACAGCTCATTACATTTTTATATAATATCGTTGACCGGATGTTTGTCTCCCAGATCAAAGGTTCCGGTATGGATGCGCTCGCGGCACTCGGTATCGTGCTGCCGATTACCCTCATCATACAGGCATTTGCGAATCTCGTCGGACTTGGCGGTTCTCCGCGTGCCGGAATTAAGCTTGGAGAAGATAACCGGGAGGAAGCAAACCGGATTTTTAATACTGCTGTGACATTGTTACTGATTATCGGCGTGACGATCAGTGTGATTACATTTGCATTTGCAGAGCCAATCATCCGGGCGTTTGGCTGTCCGGAAAGCGCAGTGAATTATGCCGTATCCTACCTGAAGATTTACTCCGGGGGAACGATATTTGTAATGATCCCGCAGGGGTTAAATCCATTTATTCTGACGCAGGGATATTCGATGTTTGCGATGGTTTCAATCCTCGTCGGTGCGATTATCAATATTATCTTAGACCCAATCTTTATCTTTGTGCTTGACATGGGTGTAAGCGGTTCGAGCCTTGCGACGGTGCTGTCGCAGCTTTGCTCCTGCATCTGTATCATTGCATTTTTCTACACAAAGAAAAGTATATTCCGGTTCCGTTTTGTAGACATGCGTCTGAAGCTGTCACGCGTGCTGGATATCGCATCACTTGGGCTTACGCCGTTTGTCATGACGATCACGGAGTGCGCAATCCAGATCGTGTTCAATGTGAACCTGAACTGGTCGACCGGTGGCGACAAGGATTACACGGCGGCATTGACGGTGATGCTCAGTGCGCTACAGCTCATCTCACTTCCGTTAAACGGGCTTGGAAATGGCATGCAGCCATTTTTCAGTTATAATTATGGCAAAGGTAACGCGAAACGATTGAAAAAGGGCATAAAATATGTTACTGTCATTGCATTCATCTTTGCTGTGACTGTGTGGTCTGTCTCGATGGCGGTGCCGGAGATGTACGCACGGCTTTTCTCGGCGAGTGACGCGGTAACTGCGATCGTGAAGCAGTATTGCCCGTTGTTTTTGATGGGCTCGATCATGTTCTTTGTACAGATGACACTGCAGAACATCAATGTGGCATTAGGACAGGGCAAGATGGCGTTACTGCTTGCGGTGAACCGAAAGGTGATTATATTGATTCCTCTTTGCTGTATCTTGACAAGAGTTGCTGGCTTCAAGGGCGTGTATATGTCGGAGGGCATTACCGACCTGGTGGCAGGCATCATTACGGCGATTGTGATATTTACGATGCTGCCACGGATATTTGCAAGAAGGGAAGCAGAAGTAAAGAGAAACCAAATAAAGAAAGGGTAGAGGGAAGGTTACATGAGTAGAAAACATCCAGAGAAGCGAGGCTCGTTTTCGGGCAAGCTTGGTTATGTGTTATCGGCGGCGGGTGCGTCGGTTGGTCTTGGAAATATATGGAGATTTCCGTATCTGGCAGCAAAATACGGCGGAGGAATCTTTCTGCTTGTCTATATACTGCTGGCACTGACATTCGGATACACGATGATCGTTGCGGAGTCCGCACTCGGACGTATGACGCAGAAAAGCCCGGTTGGTGCATTCCGTTCCTTCGGTAAGAAGAAATGGATTTCCTTTGGCGGCTGGATCAACGCGATCATTCCAATCCTGATCGTGCCGTATTATTCGGTCATCGGCGGCTGGGTAATCAAATATTTAGCAGAATATATCCGTGGAAATGGAACGAAGCTTGCGGAGGACGGATATTTCGGATCGTTTATATCGAATGGCGTATCGACGGAGCTTTGCTTCGTGATCTTCTGCCTTGTGACACTTGCGATCATCTATGCCGGTGTGCAGAATGGAATCGAGCGCGTATCGAAACTGATGATGCCAATCCTCGTTGTTCTTTCCGTGCTCATTGCCATCTATTCGGTGACAAGACCGGGCGCTATCGAAGGAATGAAATATTTCTTAGTACCAAATATAAAAAATTTCTCATGGATGACGGTCGTAGCTGCGATGGGACAGATGTTTTATTCGCTGTCGATTGCTATGGGTATTCTGATTACGTTTGGTTCTTATATGAAGAAAGATACATCCATCGAGGGTGCAACCAGAAATGTAGAAGTGTTTGATACAGCAATCGCGATCATGGCAGGACTTATGATCATTCCTGCAGTGTTCGCATTTTCCGGTGGCAATCCGGACACGCTGCAGGCGGGACCTTCGCTCATGTTTATCACGATTCCAAAGGTGTTCGCGAACATGGGACTTGGAACGGGTGTCGGAATCCTGTTCTTCCTGCTTGTGTTATTCGCTGCACTTACAAGTTCGATTGCACTGACGGAAAGCGCTGTTGCGACCTTTGAGGATGAACTTGGCTGGGAACGGAAGAAATCAACGGTTGTGATCGGACTGATCATGATCGCACTTGGAACGTTATCAAGCCTTGGATATGGACCACTTGGATTCGTGAAGATCCTTGGAATGCAGTTTTTGGATCTGTTTGATTTCCTGACGAATTCCGTGATGATGCCGATTGCAGCATTCCTTACAGGCCTGCTTGTATCGCGCGTCGTTGGGATTGACAAGATCGAAGAGGAAGTCTGCCATGGAGAAAGCGCATTCCGGAGAAAGAAAATATTTGTAGTAATGATCAAATATCTGTGCCCGATCTTTGCATTGATTATTCTGCTTAGTTCAGTTGCAAATGCATTTGGATGGATTTCCATGTAATAGATGCGGGATGATTTTTACAGATTATGCATTTGCCTGCATCAGATGAAAAAATAAGCCGGACGTTTGTCAAATAAACCTGTATGGTGTATGATAATGGAAGGTTATATGGAAATACGGTAGTCAGAGACAATGGTTTGAAAGTAGAGAATATATGACAGATGTTTATTTGATAAGTTCGGTATTTATGATGATCATTCTTACAGTTTTACTTGTGAAATTCTGCAAGGATGAGGGGTTGAAGCAGACGGGAAAGACTTGTATTTCCTTTGTGGCAACGGTAGAACTATATGTTTTGTTTGATGCATTGTTTGTAATCTGCTTATTGCGGACCACGGCACCATTACCGGTTTACCGCACGGTTGTTTTTCTGTTTTATCTGATTTATATTATCATGCCTTATATGTGGCATCGTTTTATGAAACATTATATTGGCAGTGCACACGGCTCAATCTGGAACCGGCTGGAAATACTGCCTTTTTTTGCATTGCTTGTGATGGTTCTCGTATCTGTGCCGACAGGACTGTTGTGGAAGATCGACGATTCCGGCCTGTATGTCAGGGGACCGTGGTTTAAACTGTTTTCTATTTTAAATCTATTTTATTATGTACTCGCATTTCTTCGGACGATTTATAGTTTGTGTACGAACAAAAGGGAAACAAGAAATTTCATGGTTCAGTCTACAGTCTTTTCTGCGATTCCATTGATCGGAATCGTGCTGAATGCATATGTGATTCCGGTGTATGATGTATCGCCGCTGCAACCATATTGTCTGGTGCTTGGAACTTTGCTTGCGTATCTCTTTATTGTGGAACGTCACCGGAATGAGACGGAAGCAAAGCAGCGGGAACTGTTATATGGGGCTCTGAAAAATGAGCGGGAAGCAACAAAGCGGGCACGGGAAGCAGGAATGGTAAAAACAACGTTCCTGGCGAATATGTCACACGATATCCGCACGCCGATGAATGCGATTCTTGGATTTTCAAATATTATTCAGAAAAATCCGGGCGATGTGGAGACGGTAAAAAATGCAGTGGGAAAGATACAGGCATCTGGTGAGGTTCTTCTCAAGATTATCAATGATGTGCTGGATTTGTCTAAGCTTGAAAGCGGGAAAGTGGAGTTGAAGGAGAAAGTTGTCTATCTTCCTGCGATGATGGATAGTCTGGATCAGATGCTTGAATATGATATGAAGCAGAAGAATATACGGTTTGATATGCGTAGGGAGATTGAGAATCCGTATGTCATCTGTGATGATACAAAGTTACAGCAGATACTGGTGAATGTGCTTAGTAATGCAGTGAAATTTACGAATGAGGGCGGAACAATCACATTTTCGGTTTATCAGGAAGCGGGAAAGGATGCATATGCGGATTACCGGATATCTGTCAGAGATACCGGAATTGGCATGACAGAAGAATTTCAAAGACATGCGTTTGAGGCATTTGAACGGGAACGAACCTCCACAGAAAGCAAGATGCAGGGAACCGGACTTGGACTTGCGATTGTGAAAAGGCTGGTTGATCTTATGGGTGGTCATGTGGAGATTCACAGCCAGGTCGGAGAAGGAACGGAGATCCGGATTGCACTTCCGTTAAAAACCGTACAGGAACAGGAAGTGAAAGTAAAAGAAAAAAAGAACATTCAGGCGGAAATCCTGCGAGGGAAAAAGGTGTTGCTTGCAGAGGATAATGCACTTAATGCGGAGATAGCAATGACTATGTTATCGGAACTTGGCATGGAGATTGACTGGGTGGAAAATGGAAGTGTGTGTTTGGAAAAACTTCTGTCGGAAGATTCGGCAGATTATGATTTTATTTTGATGGATATTCAGATGCCTGTGATGGATGGACTTGAGGCAACCAGAAAGATACGGGCGTGTACAGATCAAAAAAAATCACAAATTCCGATTATTGCCATGACAGCGAATGCATTTGAGGAGGATAAAAAAGAAGCACTCAATGCGGGAATGAATGGATTTGTGTCCAAACCGATCGTATTGGAGAATCTGATCAGCCAGGTAGGGGCATTGGAAGAAAGCGGGAGTATGGTATGAACAAAAAAAGAAGGATGAAAAGGGCTGTCGCAGTTTGTATGGCGCTGGTTCTTGCACTTGCGTGCTGTGGATGTGGAGGAAAACAGCAACATCCGGAAGAAAATGCAGAGAATCTGCCTAAGATTATTGTAGGAAGTGATAATTATCCACCATACAATTATGAGGATGCGAATGGGGAACCGACTGGAATTGATGCAGAGCTTGCAAAAGAAGCATTTCACCGCATGGGATATGAGACACAGTTCAAATACATAAACTGGGAAGAAAAAAAGGAACTGGTTGATAGTGGGGAGATTGACTGCATCTGGGGAAGCTTTTCCATTAATGGCAGGGAAGATCAGTATCATTGGACAGAGCCTTATATGGTCAGCCGACAGGTAGTCGCAGTCAGAGCAGATAGCAGTATTCATTCACTGCAGGATCTGAAAGGCAGGCGGATTGCAGTGCAGTCAACGACAAAACCAGAAGAGATTTTTGAAAAACATGAGGATCCGCGTATTCCGGAATTTGAAGAGGTGATTTCCCTACAGAACAGAGAATTATTATACCCATTTTTAAGTAAGGGATATGTGGATGCAATTGCTGCACATGAGACATCTATTTTACAGGGAATGAAAGATTATGGGCTTGAGTACCGCATCCTCGATGAGCCGCTTCTTATCGTAGGGCTTGGCGTTGCATTCTCTTTGGACGATGACCGTGGGATTGAAAAAGAACTTTCAAAGACATTTGAACAAATGCGGGAAGATGGCACGATGGAAAAAATTATCGGAAAGTATCTGGATAATCCACAGACATATTTGTGGGAGGAAACAAGTGAGTAAACATAGGGAAGCCGGGCATAAGCACCATATTGGAATTTCATATCTGATCGAAGTGGTTGTTGGAATCGCACTGATGCTTGGCGTTTTTGCAGGAGCATCAAACCATGATATGGCAGCAACGAAAGAACGTCTGAGTGGTACAATCAGCTATATCAAGGAACAGTATAACCAGCATAAGCGTTTGTCACTTGCCTCTGAAACGAAGAGTGTCATGCGTATGATAGAGAGTGCGCATCAGATTGATATGCAGCTTGTAAAAAGACCCGGAAACTCTGCGGAGACGGTGGATGATTCCACGTTGGAATTATGTGCAAAAAACTGTTATGTAAGTGGTATCTATCTGTTAGAACGGGATGGAACGGTGGCGGCTTCTTATTGTGAGACTGCGCTGGATGATGATTTCTTCCGGAAATATATAAAGATAGATGCGTTGTTAGATATAGTTACATTTCCGGAAAAGTCGTATGGGGTACGAATTAATCTGGAGGATGGCTCGTATGTGGATGTGGCTGCAGTTGCCCAGACAAACCAAAACCGGATTGTGGTTGTTTATTACTATACACCAAGGGAATATATACAGGCATTCAGTAATTCGGTGGAATCTCTGTTGTCCGGTTATACACTGGAACGTGATGGTACGATTGTTGTCAGTGATGGTATGGAAATCGTTGCATCCAATGATACGGCACTGATTGGAAAAAGTACGGACGACATTGGAATTTTGCGCAAGATAAGACAAAATGCATCAACAGGAAAGCTTGTACATGCAAACAAAGATGGCGCAAGATTCAATCAATATTTTGGGTTGGTGGAGCATGGACGGGATTATTATGTGTATGTATATATGTCAGAACGGGATGTATTTTCTACCACATTCCGGAGCATGTTGTATGCACTGATTATTTATATTGCAATCCTGATTGCCATCAATATGATTCGGTGGCGGCTGACGCAGACATATCGGGAAAAACAGATTGCAATTCAGGATGCATATACAGAACAGCTGCAGAATAAAAATGAACAATTGAAAGAGGCACTGGATCAGGCAGACCGGGCGAATGTGGCAAAAACAAGTTTCTTGTCCCGGATGAGCCATGACATCCGGACACCATTGAATGGGATTATCGGTCTTTTGGAGATTGATGCAGCACATCCGGATGATTATAAGATGATAAATGAAAACCGGGATAAAATGAAAATCTCTGCGAATCATCTGCTGTCTTTGATCAATGATGTTCTGCAGATGAGTAAGCTGGAAAGTGGGGAGATTGTACTCTCACGTGAAGTGATTGACTTGAGCGAGCTTGCGGTGGATGTCCTGACGATTGTCGGACAGCGTGCTGCCGAGGCTGGTATTACACTGGAAAATGATATTGATGCGGGGAAGCTTATCCATAAAAATGTATATGGAAGTCCGCTTCATCTAAGGCAGATATTCCTGAATATCTATGGAAACTGTATTAAATACAATAGTGTGGGTGGAACCGTGACAACACATTTTGCATATCTTGGGGAAAAGGACAAGATTGTCACATATCAGTGGACGATATCGGATACCGGCATTGGTATGAGTGAAGAATTTCTGAAGCATATTTTTGAGCCGTTTGCACAGGAACACACGGATGCAAGAAGCGTATATAACGGAACGGGACTTGGTATGGCAATCGTAAAAACACTGATTGATAAAATGCAAGGTACAATAGAAATTACAAGCAAAGAAGGAGAAGGCTCGGAATTCATCATTACATTGCCGTTTGAGATTGCAGATGCAAAGAAAAAACCGGAAAGAAAAAAGAATGGAAGGCAGATGGAGAAGTCTTTGGAGGGATTGCATCTTCTGCTGGTTGAAGATAATGAATTAAATGCAGAGATAGCGGAGACATTATTAACGGATCGGGGATTCCGGATTACAGTTGCAACGGATGGGCAGCAGGCAATTGATCTGTTTGAACTGAACTCACCAGGAACGTATGATGCGATTTTGATGGATGTCATGATGCCAGTCGTGGATGGACTTACGGCAACGCGGGCAATCCGTGCATTTGACCGGGAGGATGCAAAGACGATTCCGATCATTGCCATGACGGCCAATGCATTTGATGAAGATGTAAAACAGTGTCTGGAGGCCGGTATGAATGCGCATTTGTCGAAACCGCTGCAGATAAATCAGATTATGGAAACATTGGCAAAATATTGTGGGAAGCCGTAACAACTATAACAGGGTCAGAGGTAATCAATGATGGAACCAAAACAGGAACATAACATGATATCCCGCGCAGATATCCTGCTGATCGTTGGAATTTTAATTCTGGCGATCGCAGGACTTTTTGTATGGAAGAAGCTGCAAAAACCGGGGGCATGTGTGGATATTATGATTGATGGGAAATCGGTCAAAACCTTGCAGTTGGATAAGGACACCAGCTACGAAGTGAAGCAGGAGGCAGGTGTCAATACAGTCGTTGTACAGGATGGCAGTGTAACTGTGCAGAATGCGGACTGCCCGGATAAGATCTGTGAGAAGCACCGGGCAATCAGCCGGATGGGCGAGACAATCATCTGTCTTCCACACAAGCTTGTGGTGGAAATCAAAGAGTAGATGGACATATAGAATCAGAAATGAAGCAAACGGACAAATGGCAGAATCGGGTAAATTGGGAAGGAATGAAAATGGGCAGTACACACAGGGATGACCATCCACAGTTAAATAATAATCATAAGATCGCGTTGTGCGGTGTCCTGATTGCGCTTGCCATGATCTTGTCGTATCTGGAAAATCTGGTGCCAATCCACATGGCAGTGCCGGGCGTAAAACTCGGACTTGCCAATCTGGTTACGATCATCGCCTTACAGAGACTGGATCTGAAAGCGACGATCGTGATCTCGGCCGGACGTATTATCCTGTCGAATATCTTGTTTGGCAACATGGCAGTACTGCTGTACAGCATGGCAGGTGCGGCATGCAGTATCCTGATCATGACGCTGCTCAAAAAATGCCGGGTATTCGGACTGGTCGGAATCAGTGTCGCGGGTGCCGTATTCCATAATCTGGGACAGATTCTTGTCGCGGTTTGTGTGATGGAAAACGTGCGTATTTTTTATTATATGTTTATCCTTTTGATCACCGGAACAGCTGCCGGTGTGGCAATCGGGCTGCTCGCGTCTTTTTTGCTCAAAAATATACGTTTTTAGGCATAAAAGTTGTGAAATTAAGGACACATTTATTGATAAAAATTCCTACTTGTATTAAAATAATAGCAAATATTTTTTAGAGTGGGGTCAGTACGATGAAACTAACTTTTAAAGGAGGCATCCATCCATACGAGGGGAAAGAACTTACGATGGATAAGGATGTAATTGAATATGTCCCAAAGGGAGATATGGTATATCCACTGAGTCAGCATATCGGCGCACCTGCGAAGGCGGTTGTCAAAAAAGGTGACCGTGTTTTAGCAGGACAGCTGATTGCAGAAGCCGGTGGATTTGTTTCTGCAAACATTCATTCTTCTGTATCCGGAACAGTCAAGGCTGTGGAACCTAGACTGACCGCATCCGGTTCTAAGGTCAATTCGATCGTGATCGAAAACGACAATCAGTTTGAAGAAATTGAATATGTGAAAAATGAGAAGCCAATTGCGGAGCTTACAAAGGAGGAAATTCTCGAAGCAATCAAGAACGCAGGTGTTGTCGGTATGGGTGGCGCCGGATTCCCGACGAATGTCAAGCTCTCTCCGAAGAATGCGGATGAGATTGATTATATTATCGTCAATGCATCCGAGTGTGAGCCGTATCTGACATCGGATTATCGTCGGCTGCTCGATGAGACGGACAAGGTAATCGAGGGATTGCGTCTCGCACTTGCAATCTTCCCGAAAGCAAAGGGGATCATTGCGGTGGAAGACAATAAGCCCAAGGCGATTCAGAAGTTAAAAGAAGTGCTTGGAAATGATCCGGATATCAAGGTCAATTCCATGAAGACGAAATATCCGGAAGGTGCAGAGCGTCAGCTTATCTATGCAAATACCGGACGTTATATCAACTCGAAAATGCTTCCGGCCGATGCCGGCTGTATCGTACATAATGTGGATACGGTATATTCGATCTGTGAAGCTGTACGGCAGGGGAAACCGTTGATCCAGAGACTGGTAACTGTGACTGGGGATGCGATCACGGAGCCATGTAACTATCTTGTACGGACCGGTACAAGCTTTGCAGAGCTGATTGAGGCAGCCGGAGGATTCTTACAGGAACCTGAGAAAATCATTGCCGGTGGACCGATGATGGGAAAAGCTATCTACGATCTGAATATCCCAATCACGAAATCTTCCTCTGCAATTCTTTGCATGACGAAGGATGAGGTTTCGGAATATGAACCAAGTAACTGTATCCGCTGTGGCAGATGTGTGGAGGTTTGCCCGGGAAGAGTGATGCCGAACAAGCTTGCAACATTGGCTGAGCAGGGAGATCTGGATGAGTTTCAGAAGTTAAATGGTATGGAATGTTGCGAATGTGGCTGTTGTTCGTATGTATGTCCGGCAAAGCGGCATCTGACACAGACGATTGCAGGTACGAGAAAAGCCATCTTGGCAAGTCGCAGGAAATAGGAGGTGCGAGAAAGTGGAACAGGAAAATTTGAAATTAAAGGTCTCTGCTTCCCCGCATGTGAGAAGCAAGGCGACAACATCGGATATCATGTTTGATGTTGTGATCGCGTTAGTCCCGGCAACGGCATTCGGTTTGTACATATTTGGCTGGTATGCAGCACTGCTGGTTGCAGTTTGTATCGGAAGCTGTGTTGGATTTGAGGCACTGTATCAGAAGTGCATGGGTAAGAAGGTAACAGTCGGAGATTTCTCCGCAGTTGTAACCGGATTGCTGCTCGCTTTGAACCTGCCGCCAAATCTTCCAATCTGGATGGCGATTGCTGGTTCTGCATTTGCAATCATCATTGTAAAGCAGCTTTTTGGAGGACTTGGACAGAACTTTATGAACCCGGCACTTGGAGCAAGATGTTTCCTTCTGTTGTCGTTCTCCCGTTATATGACAAACTTTGTATATGATGGTGTGGCAACAGCAACACCACTTGCAACGCTGAAGCTTACCGGTATGGTAAATCTGCGCAGCATGTTCCTTGGATATACCGCAGGAACCATCGGTGAGACATCTGTCGTAGCATTGCTGATCGGTGCAATTTATCTGCTGTGCAAGAGAGTAATCAGCCCGAAGATTCCTTTGATTTATATTGGAACCTTCACAATTGCAGTTGCGATCTATGCAGCAACAAAAGATTACAATGTACCGGTTTATGTAGCTGCACATTTGTGTGGTGGCGGTCTGATGCTTGGTGCATGGTTCATGGCAACGGATTACGTGACAAGCCCGATCACTTCCTCTGGAAAAGTGATCTACGCGATCGGACTTGGACTTTTAACATTTGTGCTTCGTATCTTCGGCAGCAGCACGGAGGGTGTTTCGTATTCGATCATCATTATGAACCTGTTAGTGCCTCTGATCGAACGTGCAACCGTACCGAAGGCATTTGGCGAGGGTGCAGAGATCAAGGATAAGAAGCAGGCAAAGCTTGAAGCGAAAGAGGCAAAGAAGGAAGCAAAGAAAGCTGCAAAGGCAGAGAATGCTTCGGAAGGTGATGGCAAAGAACCAAAGAAGAAAGACAAGATGGATGTCAAGGGCATCGTGGTTGCAATCGTTGCAATCTGTGTGATTACAGTTGTGATGGGTGCTGCTTTAGGTGGCGTCTACAGCGTGACAAAGGATCCGATTGAGAAAGCACAGGAGCAGGCGAAGAACGATGCCTATGCGGAAGTGCTTCCGGAAGCAACCCGTATTATGAGCGTGGAAGAGGATGGTAATGTTGTAAAACAGATCAATCCATTGCTTGAATCGTATGGATTTGAAAACGTGCATATCGACGATATCTGTGTCGGTGGTGATGATGAGAAAAACGAGCTGGTTGGTTATGTAATCCTCATAACAAGTACCGCAGGCTATGGTGGAGATATCCAGATGGCAATCGGTATCAACACCGAGTATCAGATCACAGGTATTTCCTTCCTGACATTGAATGAGACAGCAGGTCTTGGTATGGAAGCGGATACGGATGAATTTAAATCACAGTTTATTGGTAAAAAGGTGAACAAGTTTGAATATACAAAGACCGGTTCGACAAAGGACAGTGAGATCGATGCATTGTCCGGTGCGACGATTACCACATCGGCAGTAACAAATGCCGTCAATGCGGCACTTCGTACAATTCGATTCCTGACAACAGGAGGTGCACAGTAACATGGGAAAGATAGCAGAACGTTTAAAAAATGGTATTATTACAGAGAATCCTACCTTTGTGCAGATGCTTGGTATGTGTCCGACACTTGCGGTTACATCCTCTGCAATCAACGGACTTGGTATGGGACTTACAACGATGGTGATCCTGACGATGAGTAACTTTATGATCTCCCTGCTTCGGAAACTGATTCCGGACAAGGTGCGTATTCCTGCTTACATCGTCATCATTGCTTCATTTGTAACAATCGTACAGTTTTTACTGCAGGCATATATTCCAAGCCTGAACGACAGCCTGGGAATTTTCATTCCACTGATCGTTGTAAACTGTATTATCTTAGGTAGAGCAGAGAGCTATGCATCAAAGAATCCGGTGATTCCATCCATCTTTGATGGTATTGGTATGGGACTTGGATTTACAGTTGGACTGACGACAATCGGTATCATCCGTGAGATCCTTGGCTCTGGCAGTATCTTTGGATTCAGCTTTGTAAAGGCTGTCGAGAATTTTGCTGAGAGTCATGCAAGTGACAAGGTCTTTCAGATTTTGTCCGATCAGGGACTGTTCCAGCCGGCAAGCATTTTTGTATCGGCACCGGGCGCATTCCTTGTACTGGCATTTATCATTGCATTTATCAACCGTCGTCATATCAAGAAGGCAAAGAAGACGGGCGAGAAGGCAGAGACATGCAGACTGGCAGATTGTGCAAGCTGTGCAAATGTTATGTGCGCAGGCAAAGGAAAGGAGGAGTAGGATATGAATATTATTTTATTAGCGATATCCGCTGCTCTTGTGAATAACGTAATCCTGAGCCAGTTCATGGGTATCTGTCCATTCTTAGGAGTATCAAAGAAGGTAAGCACAGCGGCCGGTATGGGCGGTGCAGTTATCTTCGTTATGACGATCGCTTCGGCGGTGACAAGTGTGATTTATCGTTTCGTGCTTGTACCACTCAAGCTTTCTTATCTGAACACGATTGTGTTTATCCTGGTCATTGCAGCGCTTGTACAATTTGTGGAGATGTTCTTAAAGAAGACGATTCCATCGCTGTATGAGGCATTAGGCGTGTATCTGCCACTGATTACAACGAACTGTGCAGTGCTTGGTATCGCACTCAAAAATGTGCAGGATGATTTAAACATCGGAGAGTCTATCATCAACGGTATGTTCTCCGCAGTCGGATTTGCAATTGCGATCATCGTAATGGCAGGTATCCGGGAGAAGATAGATAAAAACGATATACCGGAAAGCTTCAAAGGAGCGCCGATCGTGCTGATCACAGCCGGTCTTATGGCAATCGCTTTCCTTGGATTGAACGGATTGATTTAGAGGAGGCGAAGAAATGGGAGCATCGATTTTGTACGCGGCTGCGGTCATTGGAATTGTCGGAATTTTAGCCGGAATCCTCCTGGGTGTGGCGAGCGAGAAGTTTAAAGTAAAAGTAGACGAAAAAGAAATCAAAGTACGTGAGGCATTGCCTGGCAACAACTGTGGAGGTTGTGGATATCCGGGCTGTGATGGCCTTGCGGCAGCGATTGCAAAGGGTGAAGCGAAGCCGGATGCCTGTCCGGTCGGTGGCGAAGCCGTAGCAAAGAAGATTGTAGAGATTGTCGGTGGGGAGATCGACAGTGTCAGACATGTCGCACATGTGAAATGTGCCGGAACCTGTGAGAAGGCAAAGGATGTGTACGACTATGTCGGACCAGAGGACTGCCAGATCGCAGCCAATGCACCGGGCGGCGGACCAAAGGGCTGTAGCTTCGGATGTCTTGGTTATGGTTCGTGTAAGCGTGCCTGCCAGTTTGATGCAATTTCCATTGTGGATGGCGTGGCAGTCGTAGACAAGGACAAATGTAAGTCCTGTGGACAGTGTGTACTTGCCTGTCCGAGACATATCATTGAGATGGTACCGGAAGATGCAGGTGCGATCGTCGAGTGTAATTCAAAGGAATTTGGTAAAGATGTAAAGGCAGTCTGCAGCGCAGGCTGTATTGGTTGTGGTCTGTGTCAGAGAAACTGTCCACAGGGCGCAATTACTGTGCAGGATCACCTCGCAGTTGTCGACTACGAGAAATGTACCGGCTGCGGCACCTGTAAGGAAAAATGCCCGGTCAAGATTATAAAGTAGACGATATGTGTTAATATAAAGTGTATCAAGTTGTACATAATTACAATTCTGACACAGACCGTTGAAGCACGCTGGTACTTAATGAATGGCAAACTTGTTTGCCGTGAATTTAGTACCACTGCGTGATGAACCGAGCGAGAGCGTGTCTGTGTGGAATTCGTAATTATGTACAACTTGTATACCACGACATTAATACATAAGATGGGAGAAAAAATGGAAAGAGATTACGTTATTATCACAGATTCATCGAATGACCTGCCAGTCGGCTATGCCGAGGAGCAGGGCGTTGTGATCATCCCGATCAGCTTTGAAATCGGTGACGAAGTATTCGATGGAAAAGAAAAGACGCTGACGAACAAAGAATTTTATGACCGCATGCGTGCGGGACAGGGAACAAAGACAGCAGCACCGAATATCAACGATATCGAAGAGGAATTTGAAAAGGCACTGTCCGCAGGAAAAGACGTATTATTTACCTGTCTTTCTTCCGGCATCAGCAGCACGATCAACAACGCATTTGTATGCCGCGAAGAGATGCAGGAAAAATATCCGGATGCAGATATCTGTGTTTTTGATTCTATCTGCACCTGTGGCGGACATGGTATGTTGATCTATCATGCGATTGAAAATAAGAAAAAGGGCATGTCAGCCAAAGAGAACATGCAGGCACTTGAGGAGTTAAAGCATCACATCGTTCATAAGTTTACGGTAGATGATCTGACTTACTTGCAGCGCGGTGGACGAATTTCCAAGACGGCGGCGATGATTGGTGGTATGATCCAGCTGAAGCCGGTATTACATGTGGATGCGGAAGGAAGACTTGCTGCAGAGAGCAAGGTGCGTGGACGTAAGAAAGCGTTAAACCAGCTTGTATCTGAGATGGAAAGCTGTGTAGGAAGTTATGCAGATAAACAGGAAATGGTATTGATCTGCCATGCAGACTGTCTGGAAGATGCAGAATATATTAAGGCAAAGGTGGACGAAAAGTTCCATCCGGATAAGATTATCATCAGCGAGGTTGGTCCGATCATAGGAGCACATGTAGGACCAGGAACGATGACGTTGTTCTTTTTAGGTGACAAGCGATAAGCAGATGCATATACTAACTATAAAAAGCGAAG
This sequence comes from Lachnospiraceae bacterium UBA4711, assembly GCA_002404515.1. Taxonomy (GTDB): domain Bacteria; phylum Bacillota; class Clostridia; order Lachnospirales; family Lachnospiraceae; genus Coprococcus_C. The sequence goes on from DHJV01000083.1 coordinate 15,377, forward strand.
GTATGCGATGCGCTTTTTAGAATTAAAAGAAAAAGAAGTTATAAACTGCAAGGATTGCAGTCGGCTCGGCTATGTTGCCGATGTCGAGTTTGATTGTGAGACTGGAAAGATACTTGCAATCATCGTTCCGGGACCGGGCAAATTATTCTCCTGCTTCGGATCCGGGACAGAATATTATATCCGGTATTGCAACATTGTGCGTATCGGACCGGACATTGTTCTGGTTGATATCGATGCCTGTGATATACGGAAAATTCAGGGAGGAAAGGAATAAACATATGAAGTGCCCATTTTGCGGAGATGATAATACGCGCGTGATTGACTCAAGACCAGCAGATGATAACGAGGCAATCCGTAGAAGAAGACAGTGTGATGAGTGTGGAAAGCGTTTTACCACGTATGAGAAAGTTGAGACGATTCCTTTGATTGTAATCAAGAAGGATAAGAACCGTGAGACGTATGACCGTTCCAAGATTGAGTCCGGTGTTGTACGTTCCTGCCATAAGCGTCCGGTGTCGGTTGACCAGATCGAGGAATGCGTGGATGAGATCGAGAACAAGATTTTCAATCTCGGTGTACGTGAGATTGAGAGCGAGAAGATCGGCGAGATTGTAATGGATCAGATCCGTGATCTGGATCAGGTTGCATATGTACGTTTTGCATCCGTTTACCGTCAGTTCAAGGATGCAGACACTTTTATGAGCGAACTGAAGAAGCTTCTGGATACAAAGTAAGCGAAACGGAAAGGGATGCTATGGACTATATCAAACTGATCGAGGGTGCAGAGGGCGAGATTGTTGAGAAGAAATCCCGTTTTATTGCGCAGATTGCCCCGGTTGAGACAGAAGAAGAGGCGTATGCATTTATCGAGAAGATTAAGAAGAAGCATTACGATGCACGGCATAACTGCTTTGCATTTTCCGTGGGCGCCGAGATGCCGTTACTCCGGTTCTCGGACGATGGAGAGCCGCAGGGCACTGCGGGAAAGCCGATGCTGGAGCTGATTCAGAATTCCGGAATCCATGATATCTGCGTCGTTGTGAC
>DHJV01000083.1:16445-23223 GCA_002404515.1 Lachnospiraceae bacterium UBA4711
GTGACACGATATTTCGGAGGCACGCTGCTTGGTACGGGCGGACTTGTTCGGGCATATACACAGGCGACGAAGGAAGCCTTGGAAGCGTGTACGACGAAGCTAATGCAGCAATTACTCCCGGTTCTTATCCGGACGAATTATACGGATATGGGGAAAATACAATATATCCTGAATACGAGACAGGTTGCAATCATCAACACGGAATTCGCAGAGGATGTGGTCTTTACGGTACATATTCCGGTTGGCGATGCGAATGCAATCTTAAAAGAGATAACCGATGCGACAAATGCGAGAGCGCAGATCGAAGAACAGGACGAGATCTTTGGATGATCCCGTCCTGTTCTTCGTTTGTATCATATTAAATTTATGTTTTAATAAACTGAAAATGTGATATCATAGAATATAATTCACGAAGAAATACGCGATAGCAATGAGTAAAAATACCGGAATCAGCTTGGCGAGTGTCCGGCTTTTTTTAATGAACGCCGAAAGCACTAGCGAAAGAAGATAGGCGAGCAGGCTGACAAGCGTTACCTGCGGCAGCGTTGCTGTTCCGTAGGTGATTATGTTACATAGCATGCCGATTCCGTAAATTGGAAGGATACCTGCTAAAAGTCCGGTGCATAAAATATCATATCTGCGTCTGCCGGAAAGCGCAATGTAGATACCACGCTCCTGATCCTGCAGGAACAGCATCAGGCTGAACAGAGAGGCAAACAGGATGAGCAGACAGGTACATTCGTAGATTGGCAATTGGATACGATAGGTATTTTCCTTATAATCGTAAGCGCCATCCGTGACGGAGGACATACGGAAGATCGTGTCACTGTCCATGTATGCCTGCATACGGCTTTTTAACTCTTCGGATAATGCTGCATCGTCGATCGTGTCAACTAAGATCTGTGGGGATGCAGTCTTGAAGATATAATGGAAGAACGTCTCACTGATGGCAGAGGAAAGTGTGCTTGCACTTGTTTCATATAAGGATACCTTTGGCTCCCCGGAACCATCGATATAGCCGGAAAAAAATCCGTCCGGCAGGACAAAGCCGCATTCGGCATCGCCCGCCTGGACATCCCGGATCACTTCGTTGGATGAATCTACATAGTAAAACTGATAGAGCGAAGCACTGGCGTCTAATTCCTCTTTGAAATGCGTCGTATACGCACTGGTATCTTCCAGATATACGGCAACACGGATTTCTGTGGACTGGCTCTTTGCTGGAAGCAATGCATAGATTCCGGTTAAAATGAGCAGAACGCCCAGCATGCACCAATATAATTTCCGATGTAAAATTCGTTTCCATGCGACGATCAGTCGGTTCATAATAAAACTCCCAAATGTTTAATAAAGTGCGTGGCAGAAAAGCTGTATCACATACGTTCCCGGTAAATATGGACAAATCTGCTGTATTACCTTTGGCAGCAGGACATCCGGCAGAAGTCCGCCACCGCAGTAGGCAAGCACCAGTACGACAAATAACAGACAGATATTTGCGGAAAAGGTACTTCTGGAAAATGTTGCGATTCCGGCAATCAGCAGTGCAATTAAAAGCAGTGCCGGGATAACTGTTAAAAGCCCGGTCGCATTTACGTGTCCCATCCAGATAGAGATACCGATATAGCACGGCAGAAACAGGATATACAGAGCAAAAAATGTATGGATCGTGTTTGCTGCCAGTATATGTCCGCGGTTTAAATGATACAGCTTCATGCATTCGCGGATGCCATTTCCGGTTCCCTGTAAATAGGGGATCAGAAGAAACGCCAGAAAACAGAGGCTTAATATAATTGCAAATGCAGCATAGTGCTGTGTGAGTGACACGCTTCCTGCATTCTCAGCTGGCAGCGTTTCCATATAATTTGCTTTGTTCATGACACGGTCGAGATATACGAAGTTCACGCGGTTGGAAAGCTCATGTACCTGCTCCGGCGTAAATTCATGCGCACGTGTGGTGTCAAGTCCGCTGTAAATACCAGCCTGAGCGGTTCCAAGCAGTCCGGCGTAGGACATGAACAATTCATTGATAATGTAAGAGGAGATGGAACTGTTGTCGTAGACGACGATGTCGAGCGGTACATTTGTGCTGTCCATGATTCCGGAGAAAAACTGCTTCGGGACAATGATAAGATACAGAATTTCATGTGAAGCGAGCTTGTTGTAGCCTTCCTCAATACTGCTTACCTGTACGAGATGGACGGTTTCTTCCATTCCGTCTAAATCCTGTAACATACCGATGCCAAGCTGGTTTAAATCCAGATTGTCGTCCTGTGGCAGATAGTACCCAATCGAAATTGCGGAAAATACATTTTCCTTATACAGATGTCTGGATAGATAAAAGCCTGCAGATCCAGTCAGGAGAAGCAACAGCAACAGGGAGACAAACATAGACGGCAGATAGTGCAACAGCCGTTTGCAGTTGGCACGGATGAAATTAAAAAACATATGGATGTCAGACATAAATTCCTCTAAAATTTAATTCCTTAACAGATCAATATAATTTGTACCATCTGGCAGATGCGAAGCATCACAGAGTGTACCGTTTTTTAGAAGATAAACTGTGTGGCAGAACTGAAAAACGGCTTCCTCATGGGAGGCAATCACAATGGAATTTCCAAGACTTAAATAATAACGCATGAACTGCATGGCATCCTGCTTGGCAGGCAGATCAAGCGCTGCAAATGGCTCATCCATCAGCAGAATCTGTGGTGCATCGAGCAGTGCACACGCGAGACTAAGCCGTTTTTTCATGCCACCAGACATATTTTTGACCGGAGTATCCAGAAATGCCTGGATTCCAAGCTGCGCGAGCGGTGGTACCTGTAACGCCTGCAGGATTTCAGATTTGCGTTTGTTTGTCCACATGCGCAGATTATCCACAGGCTTTAGCTCATCATAAAGCGGATTTTCCTGTGGTACATACCCGATTCTTGCATCCGGTGTCCCCGCGTATTTTTTTGCAATGCAGGAAAGCAGCGTAGATTTCCCGGAGCCGTTGACGCCTAAAATACCGATGGCACAGCCTCCCGGGATGGGAAATGACACATCGTTCAGCACCTGCTTTTTCCCGTATGATTTTGAGATATGTTCAATGTGAAACATAATAACTCCTTTGATTGGTTTTCGACTGCGGTTTTTACAGCCGTTCAAGTTTTTTCCCTTTGAAATAAGATAGCATTTTTAGGTAGAATATACAAGTAGAAAGCGTGGATAAGTGGATTTTGTCTATGGACTTTATATTGCAAATTTGCTATAATTTTAAACATGTATGAGATGGCATATATTTATGCGCAACGGAAACTTGTTAGAACGAAAGACATGGGGTACATATATTATGAATGGAACGAGATTAGCAAAGAAAAATGATCTGGCGATGAAGGTGATGGTTGCGTTTGCAATCGCGAAAATTGCAGTATTGATTATCAATTATAAGACGCAGAAGGGATTCGTACCATTGCTGGTATTATTTGCATTGTTTGCAGTTGGGAATGTTGTATTCCAACTGATCAATGACCGCAGCGAGCTGATGAAATTTACATCGGTCACAGCATTTTCAGTCTTGGTGCTTGTGTCTGTATTCGTATCCGGTTCCGTGATGGATGCACTTCCAATCTTTATCACGATGGGGATGTGCATTATTTATATGGATACATTTCACATTCGTGTGACTTGTGGCGCATCAACACTTGGTATTTTAGTTGAGATGATTATTCAGATTGCAAAGCACGGATTTGCCCCATCGGTTACATGGGTAGAGATTCTGCTTTTGGCAGCAATTTTCACATTCGGTATTCTGATGGCTTGTAACATTACCTTGCGTGAGCAGGAAACCGACCGCCAGGAAATCGAGTACCATGTTGCATATCAGGAAGAAATTACAGAGAACATGGTAAAGGTCGTAGATAACGGAAATGCACATATTGAACAGCTTCAGTCGAAGCTGGATAATTTCCAGGCAGCAACGGCGGAGGTTACGAAATCTGTCGATGCGATTTCAACGGGCGTTACGGATACCGCAGAGAATATGGAAGTGTCAACGACGATGACACAGCAGATTCAGGATATTATTGATAACCTGATTGACGTCAAGGACAACACCGTACAGTCGACACAGCGTGCAATCGAATCTGTAAAGTCCGGGCTGGATATTATTGAAAGTCTGAAAGATAAGTCCGATGATATCAATGTTGCAAATGAGGATGTAACACGTGTATCCGAAGAACTCTGCGAGAAGATCCAGTCCGCAGAGGAAATCACACAGATCATCTATCAGATTTCCAGTCAGACAAACCTGCTTGCGTTAAATGCAAGTATTGAGGCAGCGCGGGCAGGAGAGCAGGGACGTGGATTTGCCGTGGTTGCAGATGAGATCCGCAAGCTGGCAGATGATACAAGAAGTTCGATTGACAGTATCACACAGCTTTTGAAGGGTGTGACAGATCTTGCCAACCATACCTCTGATCTGGTTCGTCGTAGTGTCGATGCCGTATCGGAACAGGCAAAATATATTGAGGCGGCAGATGGAAGCTTTCAGACGATTGCTGGTGCAGTGGAAGAGTTATCTGGCGATATGAAGCAGCTGGATAAGCTTTCCGGCAATCTGGATGCGTCGAACAATTCCATCATTGACGGACTGGCAAACCAGCAGGCAGCCAGCGAGGAGATCGCTGCAAACGCGCAGTCTTCCGCAGATCTGTGTGAGACAAATCTGAACGAATTAAATGGTGTTATTGATGAGTTAAATGAGATTGCGAAGATCATCGGAAGTCTGCGGGCAGCCGACTTGGACGAGATCAATAAGATATTAGAAGAGACAACGGTACAGACAGCAAAAGGCGATACAACCGATTATTCCGATTATTTCTCGGAGGATGATGGAACAGCGGCAGAGATTCCGACGATTGCATCCGCAGAGGAAGAGGATGCACAGGCTGGGATGAATGAAAAAGTTGAATTTCAGAAAGCAGCAGAAGACAGTGGAAACTCAGAAAATCAGGATGAAGAAATAAGGGAAGATACCGAACCGGAAGTGGATACAGCATATGATGTGGAAACAGACGAAGAGGGCTCTGATCAGGAATAATCAGTAGTCCTCCTCGATGACCTGAAAGTCAAGATAATCAAAATCGATGGATTCGATGAAATTGTCCTGCGTGAACCGGGTTCTTGCATGACGAATAAAATCCTGCTGGTTGGATTTTAACCAGATAGGCTTCGCTAGATCAAAGGTGTAGCATAGCTCGTCAAGGGCGGCATACACCTTTTTTGTACGCGTCATGGTGTAGTCTTCGATGCAGACGGTATGGTCTTTGACGAGACGATTATCTTTCATTATTTTTCCCCAGATACGAAACATAGTATCACCTGCCTTGGTAGTATAAAATATGTCACAGAGAATGAAATCGTGTTCCTTGTGACAAAATTATTATATCGGGCATAAGGCAAAAAAACAAGCAAAGATATCAAGTGATTTAAAATAAAGGAGCAACAGTATGAGTTACAAATTGATTACCAAAGATGGTAGTGCCAAGCGTGGTGAATTTACAACGCCGCATGGCGTGATTCAGACGCCGGTCTTTATGAATGTCGGTACAGCCGCTGCCATCAAGGGTGCGGTATCGACCGAGGATCTGCAGACAATCGGAACGCAGGTGGAACTGTCGAACACCTATCACCTGCATGTCAGACCGGGTGATGAAGTTGTGAAGAAGCTTGGCGGTCTGCACAGGTTTATGGTGTGGGACAAGCCAATCCTGACCGATTCCGGCGGATTTCAGGTGTTTTCCCTTGCAGGTCTGCGCAAGATCAAAGAAGAAGGTGTAACATTCCATTCGCATGTCGATGGACGTCTCATTTTCATGGGACCAGAGGAGAGTATGAGGATTCAGTCAAACCTTGCATCTACGATTGCAATGGCATTTGATGAGTGTGCACCGGCAAAGGCAGATCGTTCCTACATCCAGCCGTCGGTAGACCGTACAACACGCTGGCTGGAGCGATGCAAGCGCGAGATGCAGAGATTGAACAGTCTGGAAGACACGATCAACAAACAACAGATGTTATTTGGCATCAATCAGGGTGGAATCATTGACGATATCCGTATTGAGCATGCGAAGCGGATTACGGAGATGGATCTGGACGGTTATGCGATTGGTGGCCTGGCAGTCGGAGAGACACATGCAGAGATGTATCACATCATTGAGTCGGTCGTACCATATCTGCCAGAGAACAAACCAACCTATCTGATGGGTGTGGGTACACCGGCGAATATCTTAGAGGCAGTAGAGCGGGGCGTTGATTTCTTTGACTGTGTATATCCATCCCGAAACGGCAGACATGGACATGTCTACACGAATCATGGCAAGCTGAATCTGTTTAACGCGAAATATGAACTGGACGAACGTCCAATCGAGGAAGGCTGCGGATGCCCTGCATGTAAGAAGTATTCAAGAGCGTATATCCGTCATTTGCTTAAAGCAAAGGAAATGCTTGGAATGAGATTTTGCGTCTTGCATAATTTATATTTTTATAATAATATGATGAAAGAGATTCGGGAGGCAATCGAAGAACATCGTTATAGTGAATATAAACGACAGAAATTAGAAGGCTTTCAAAATCAAGAATAAATAAAAGGAGTTTTAAGACATGTTATTAACATTACTGAATCAGACAACAGCAAAGCAGCCAAGTGGATTGTTCTGGGTCATCTACATTGTAATCTTAGTCGGATTTATGTGGTTACTGATCATCCGTCCACAGAAGAAGCAGAAGAAGCAGA
>DHJV01000116.1 GCA_002404515.1 Lachnospiraceae bacterium UBA4711
ATCGCATACAGCCGGTAATTCTTATACCGCATCTGTTTTCCAAACCAGCACTTACCCTTATATTTTAATTTCGTAATTTTGCCGGTTTCCCATGCATTTTCGTCTGTGATGTCGATGGGACAGCCGATCACCGATTGTCCCTGCACATGCTTCTCATTTGTATTCAGCACGATCTCGCCGTTCGTGATAACTACCATACCATCCATCTTAAACTGATGTCCGGAAAGCATCGTATCAAGAGAGATTTCATTCACGCCCATTGGTTGAAGTTCCACCTCATGATAACAGAGGATCAGCCCAGTCACACCCTCTCTTGCAACGACTGCAAAATCATATGTCTTTTCTCCAATCTGCATCCGTTCCATATAAGATTTTTCCGGATGCTCCAGAATCTGCAATACAGAATCATTTTTCAGTTCTTTCTCAAATAAGATCTGTGCATCTTCTCCGCTGGACAGAACACAATTCCCCGCTTTATCTGTCACAACAACCCCTGTAAGATTCTCATCCACCACATACGCCTCCAAAATGTCCTTGTGGATTGTTACCCCATACTGCTCATACATCGCAATTGAGATTGCCTTTTCCTGCAGATTGACTAGATCCTTCGTCTTATCATTGCTCACATAATTGTCGTACCGTTCACAGGTCTGGCGTGCATATAGCAGCGTCTCATCCGCCACACCGCTCACCGTCTGTTTCGCCATATAGGTTGTGAGCATAAAAATAAATGCCATCAACAAAACTCCCATCACTGGTGGAATCAATCTTGTCATGACATTTTTCTTTCCATTTTTTATATGTTTCACCATCATTTATCCCCCCTACGATATAATTGGTGCTTTTTCTTTTGTCCCCGCACCAATTATATGTCATGATACACCGGCTGTCTACCACTAATTTGCAAAAATCTCCCGGAATACGAAATTCCGAGAGATTTCATTGAAAGAGAGGGAAGGCTTTTACTCCAGATTTAATTTATACTTGCAGGTAAGTGTCGTTGCCACAGCCAGCACCGCAATTCCAACAATCTCCATGATTGTCGCAGATGACAGCACGACCAGATATTGTTTTGCTGACGACGAAATCTGTGCCATATACACATCAATATCTGCCTTCGCCAGAATTTCTCCAAGAACCACGACCAACACGCCATACAGCACTTCCAGCAATCCAAAAAACACAACGGACCATACGCGTTTGCATTTTGTGAACGAATGACCGAATGCATACGCTGCGTTGATCGTCCAGATATTGAATAGTACGCCAAGCCACATCATAAGTATCAACAATACTCCATCGAATACGATGATTCCTCTATCTAATGTCGTGCCAAACATAGAAACCAGATTCTGTACAAATCCGATGAACTCATCAAACACATTGAAATTCCCGGTTGCAATACAGATTGCAAGTCCATATACTGCAACAAGCCATGCTACCATAACAAGATCACAGATCAGTCTGGCAATAATAAGTGTGGACTCCTTGACCGGCAATGTATGTGTCAGATATCCCTGATCCTTGAAGAACCGGTTTCGGAAATCCATACACGGAAGCAGAATCACCAGAATAACAACCGCAAACATTGCAAAGGCAAACATTACATCGACCAGCTTTACAAACACTGCAAATGCCGTACCTCCGACTGCATTGTACAGCTTATCCAGTCCCAGCACAAGGCAGGCAAACAGCATCACGCCTGCAGATATCATGCCCGCAAATGCGGAACGGTTTACAAATTCATTTTTTATACATTTTCCTAGCATCGAAATACCTCCCTGAATATCTCATCGATTGACTGTCCTTTTTCTGCCCGCAATGCATCCGCATCCTTCTGACAGATAATCTCTCCCTCTTTGATGAAGATAACTTCATCCAATATGTTCTCGATATCTGAGATCAGATGTGTGGACAACAGGATCGTTGCTTTCTCATCGTAGTTTGTAAGAATCGTCTGCATGATATAGTCTCTGGCTGCCGGATCGACACCCGCAATCGGCTCATCTAAGACATACAGTCTTGCCCGGCGGCTCATCACCATGATCAACTGTACTTTCTCTTTGTTACCCTTCGACAGCTTCTTCAAAGTCATATCCGGATCGATATTCAAGAGCTTCATCATGTCATATGCACGCGTCTCATCGAAATCCGCATAGAAATCCTTGAACATATTGATAAGCTGACGGATCTTTAAGTACTCGTTGAAATACGTCCGCTCCGGCAGATACGATACATCCGCCTTTGATTCCGGTCCCACCTCGTGTCCGCAGATGCGGATGCTTCCTTTCTCCGGCTGCAGCAGACCAACCAGCATCTTGATAAGTGTTGTCTTACCACTTCCGTTCGGTCCCAGCAGACCGATGATCTTTCCTTCCGGCAATACCAGGTTCAGGTTCTCAAATACAGTTTTCGAGATTCCGTATCCTTTCTTCACACCGGATATTTCTACTAAATTACTCATGTTCTCCCTCCTCGTGTAAATATCCTTTCAACACTGTTACAATCTCACCATCTGCATATCCAAGTGTTCGCATGCTATCCACAAACGCCTGTATATGCTTCTGACTCAGCTCCTCTCTCATGCTCGTTCCTCCTGCCTTTGGTTCTGCTACAAATCGCCCTGCCGTCCGCTGGGAATAGAGCACGCCTTCGCGCTCCAACTCCGAAAGTGCTTTCTGCATCGTATTCGGATTCACGCCTGCGGTCAACGCAAGCTCCCGCACTGCCGGAACCTGATCGCCCGGTTTCAGGATGCCCTGAGCAATCTGCATCTTTATCACATCCACGATCTGTAGATAGATCGGGGATTCATTGTTAAACTTCCACGCCAATCTTTGTTCCTCCTTCTTTGTATTATTGTATTATCTGAATAGTACAATAGTACAGTGGTACAGTTTTGTCAAGTACTTTCTATAAAAATATACAAAAAAATTCCGGAACGATTACTCTATCATTCCGGAATTTTATCCTAATCCTATGTATTTTTAATTTGTCCCAACTGTATCATTTACGATCGTATCATACACATCCATATCTACGCTGTCCGGATACTTGAAGATTGGATCGATTTGTGCCTGCCACTTCGTAAGCGTATCCGATAAAGCTTCCTGTACCTGCTGATTATAAAGCACGATCTTCTGTTCATTTGTTTTCGTCTGATCAGTCAGCGCGATCATCTGGAATATATGATAGCCATACTGCGTCTCCACAACCGTGCTGTACTGTCCGTTCTCCATATTGTACAGCAGATCATACACGTCCTGCCCATATGTTTCCAGAATATCCTTTGGGCTCATCGTCTGCATCTTCGCCTCATTCAACTGATAATACTCTGCCAGCTTCTCGATATTCTCCGCATCTGCATCTTCCTTCAGTTCCGCAGTTGCAAGTGTACTGCACGCCTGCAGCGCATTTTCATATTGCTGTTTCTTCTGCTCTTCGGTATATGGTGTCACCACACCATTTTCATCCATACTGTAACACTCAAAATACATGTCGTAGAACGTCGTCATCCGCGCTTCTTCATCGGAAATCTCAATCTTCCGGTCATCTAAGATCTTCGCTTCCACCTTCGACGCGATTGCGTTTTCCTGCATCACTTTCTCTGCCTTTTCCTTCGTGATCTCCATATTCTGTAACTGTTCGTCCGTCAATCCCTCGCAGAAATCGTCTGCCTTCTGATTTAACTCTGTCAGTTCATCGTCTCCCAGAGTGATTCCAAGCTCCTCTGCATGCGCACACAGTGTCTTGACACGTACGATCTCATTCACGACTTCCTCGCGCGTCAGGTTCTCCATAGAAGTTCCCTCTCCCCCATCCGGAAGCACCGTCTGCCAGACATCACTGCCGTACTGCATTTCATACCGCTCCCGCACGGTTTCTATATAGATATATACCTCGCCCTTGGTTACCAGATTATTTCCATACTGAAACACCAGTGTTCCGCTGCTTGTCTGCTTTGTTTCTTCTTCCTTTTTCTCTCCACAGCCGGAAATCATCGGTACCATCAGGCAGATACACAACAATATTGCAATTAGTTTTCGACAACGTCTACTATGCTTCATGGTTCACATCCTCCGTATTATACAATGTGCGGATATCCTCAATTACCTTCTCACAGGAAGATACCATCTCTTCCTCGATCAGCTTCGACATACGGATACGGAAATATGTCTGCTTGCCCGCGGTAAGCCGCAATGTGTTCTTATACCGTTTCAATAGTGGATTGACCCGCTCCGCCTGCACAGGTGCCTGCGGCAGCATGTAAAACCGCACCTCATCACCCACATATTTGATATCCGTAATATAGACCTCATGTGCAATCGCCTTCAGATATGCCACATCAAGCAAGCGGAAAAACGGCTTTGGCGGTTCGCCAAACCGGTCGCGCACTTCCTCTAAGATGGCATCATTATCCTCGCGGTTTGTGCATTTCGAAATTCGCTTATACAAATCCAGCTTCACATATTCGTTCTTCACATAGCTGTCTGGAATATAGGCATTGAGCGGAAGTTCTACGTTTGTCACAAACTCCTCACGCACCGTCTCACCAGACAGACGCCGGATCGCATCGTTCAACATCTGACAATACAAATCGTATCCGACCGCCTCGATATTTCCCGACTGCTCCTGTCCAAGCAAATTTCCGGCTCCACGAATCTCCAGATCCTTCATTGCTATCTTATACCCTGAGCCAAGATCTGTAAACTCCCGGATTGCTTTCAGACGTTTCTCCGCGACTTCTTTTATCATCTTATCACGCTTATAAAGCAGGAATGCATAGGCACTCCGGTTGGAACGTCCAACACGTCCCCGCAACTGATACAGCTGTGACAGGCCAAACCGGTCTGCATCATGTATAATGATCGTGTTGACATTTGGAATATCCAGTCCCGTCTCAATAATCGTCGTCGACACAAGCACGTCGATCTCACCTTTGATAAAACGGCGCATCATCGCTTCAAGCTCCCGTTCTGGCATCTTGCCATGTGCAAATTCAATCGTTGCATCCGGCAGCACCTGACGGAGTTGTCCCGTGATATCCGCGATCGTCTCTACCCGGTTATACACATAATATACCTGTCCGTTTCGTGCAAGCTCCCGGTTGATCGCCTCTTTTACAAACTCCAGATCGTACTCCATAATATACGTCTGAATCGGCAGCCGGTCAACTGGCGGCTCTTCCAGCAGACTGATATCACGCAACCCAACCAGACTCATATGTAGCGTTCGTGGAATTGGTGTCGCCGTGAGGGTTAACACATCCACATTTTTCTTCATCTGCTTGATCTGTTCCTTGTGCTTGACTCCAAACCGCTGTTCCTCATCAATAATCAGGAGTCCCAGATTTTTGAATACAATATCCTTGGAAAGCAGCCGGTGTGTACCGATCACGATATCTACCATACCGGACTTCATCTGCTCCAACGTCTCTTTTACTTCCTTCGGTGTACAAAACCGGGACAGCATCCGGATATTAACCGGATAGTTCTTCATGCGCTCACAGAATGTGTTGTAATGCTGTTCGGCAAGAATCGTCGTCGGTACCAGGTATGCAACCTGCCGGTTATCCTGTACTGCCTTAAATGCCGCGCGGATGGCAACCTCTGTCTTTCCAAATCCGACATCCCCACAGACAAGACGATCCATAATCTTGCCACTTTCCATATCATGCTTGGTATCGTCAATGGCTTTCTGCTGATCCAATGTCTCCTCATACGGGAACATCTCTTCAAACTCCCGCTGCCATACGGTATCCTCGGAATATTTGTAGCCCTGCGTACTCGAACGGATCGCATACAGCTCGATCAGTTCTTTTGCAATATCCTCCACATGTCCCTTGACACGTGTGCGCACTTTCTCCCACTCCGGACCGCCAAGCTTGTTCAGCTTGACACGTGCGCCATCCTTGCCGGACAGCTTGCCAATGCGGTCGAGCTGCTCCACAGGCACGAACAATTTACTGCCCTTTGCATACTCGATACTGATATAGTCCTTCATGCGTCCATCGGTTTCCACCTTGTCGATACCGCGGTAGATTCCGACACCGTGATTTTGATGTACGACATAATCGCCAACGGAAATATCTGAAAATCCGGCAATCTTCTCACCTGCATATTTCGGCAGCTTCTTCCGTTTTTTCAGTTCCTTCGAGGTAAATATATCGCCCTCTGCGATCACAAGCAGATGACACTCCGGGATCTCAAAGCCCGTCTCCATTCGTCCGACACTGATGCGTACCTCGCCCGGTTTAAGCGGCTGTTCCCGGTTCTCGGTAAAGTACGCCATGACATCATTATCCTGTAAGTTCTTCGCGATACGTTTCCCTCGTGTCGCGGATGGTGACAGGATCAGAATCCGATAATCCTTCTTCTTATATTTCTCGATGTCCTTCATCAGATCCTCGAAGCTGTTGTTGTAACTGACAAGCCCCTTTGCATCGATCTGAAATGCATACTGTTCCTTCCATGCCGGCTGCTTCTTATACAGTTCCGAAAGCAGCACCGGTGTGTGGTTCACCAGTCTTGCCACAATCGTCTTTGCATCATAGAGCACATTTGCCTGTGTCGGCAGGACATAGCCACCCTCCAGACGGCCTTCCATCGACATGCCAAACTGCATCGCATACGCTCCGGCACGCTGGTTTACACGCTCCGGATCATCAATAAAGATATCCGTGTCTGCCGGAAAATAATCTAAAAATGATACCGTATCGTCGTAGAAATATTCCACCATGCTGTCTAATCCCATCGTGGAATTAAACTCTTTTAACTCCTCTAAGACCGATTCCACCATCTTATTCAGCCGTGCATATTGCTCCGTATGAAACTGTTCCTTCAGAAGCTTCGCCTGTGCCTTATGTTCCTTCGAAAGCTTGGCAATACCCTTGCTGATCCGCACATCATCGAGCACCATCTCCGTAGATGGATAGATGACAAACTCCTCGACACGTTCCATCGAGCGCTGGCTTTCCACGTCAAAGCTTCGGATACTGTCGATCTCATCCCCCCACAGCTCAACACGATAAGGGCACTCTTCCGTCAGAGAGAAGATATCGATGATACCTCCTCTGACCGAAAACTGCCCCGGTGTTTCTACGATTGAAGTTTTTTCATATCCAAGTGTTGTGAGCTTCCGTGAAAATGTATCGAGCTGCAAGGTATCTCCGACCTTGATCGTCAATATATTTTCTACAATATGTGAGATGGACGGTATTTTGTCCATCAATCCCTCGATGGTCGTAACAACGGTACAAGGACGTCCTTCTGCAATCTTCTTGAATATCTCCAGCCGCTCCTGCACGGTGTTGTTACTGTGAATATCTGCGGAATAAAAGAGAGCGTCCTTCGCCGGATAATAAAAGGTCTGGCGGCTGTAAAACCGATAGTCCTCGACGATTTCCCGCGCACGTCGCTCCTCATATGTCACGATCAGACGAAACCGTTTCGTGTCTGACAGTGCCTCCATCAAAAGCGGGGTGATCCGGCGATCCATTCCCCATACGTGGTGGATACCGCCTGTCTCAACCCGG
>DHJV01000039.1:0-10372 GCA_002404515.1 Lachnospiraceae bacterium UBA4711
TTCGATGTCTTCCAGATGCTCGTGACTGAAATCCTCCAGCTCAAACTCCTTATCCGCAATCTTGTGCATGGTGGAGCAACTATTCCCCACGGTACCAACTTTGTAGGTATCCATCTCCTTCCACCAGTACAGCGGACCCGTAACATCCATTGTCACCGTAATAAACCGCCGATACTTCGCGTGACTCGGCCCCGCCTTAGCGAGTTTCTTCATAAGGTTTGCATCGTTGGGACCAATATAAAGAGCTATATATCCTTCAGAATCCTCATCTACAACGACTGTATCAGGGTTATGCCATCCATCGGAATCGTGTCCGCTATCACTCTTATCCCAGCTGTTAAACGAGTTCCGAGCCCCACGAATGGCCGCCTCCCAGCCATGAATATCAGTCTTTTCGATCTTCAGCATGATTGTTCTCCTTTCAATTCTTTGAGAATATTGTTCATTTCTGGATCATCATAAGAGGTTTCCCATTTGGACTCAAGCCAAATAACATGCTCAAGCTCAACTGAATTAAGCAAATAGAGATGATCCTTTATGACCTTGATTTTCTTCCACCTGTCCGGATGGGCATTTCCTCCAACCAAACATTGACAGTCACTGAGTTTGTATCCGCAAATGGGACATTTATTGAACCATTCATTTTTCGGAGGCTCCAAAAGTATTTCTTCGAGGAACTTATCCTTTTGGTCCTGAAATCCGCAAACCGAGCACTTGCAACCAGTATAAATTGATGGGCAAGTCACATATGCACCACAGATAGGACATTCCCAATGGTCGGCATCATCGATCCAGTGAAGATTCATCAGTTTTCTCCTTTCTCTTTTTCTCATGCTCATTCATCCAGTGAAGCTCCTGGTGTTTTTCATCAACAAACTGAATTGACGATGGAACAATTTCTTGGATAGAGTGTTCAAGCTCTACAATTCCTAAAACATAAGAAATTTGTCCACCACCATGACCGCCCCTTATCAGCGATGCCTCTACAGGCCGCATATAATGTTCCCAGCAATGGAAATATCCATATTCGCCGTTCACTTTACAAAGTCGTCTCTCAGGTTTGATTGTGAAATCAGTTTTCATCATCTTTCTTCTCCTTATCGTCACCCATCATGGTTCGCCGAATCGCTTCATCAAACATAGCACAAATCTTCTTGATTCTCTCGTCCTTATCTTTTAGAAAGTCTTCATAGTTCGATTTTTCCTTGATAATACGTTTAATTTTGCTATTAGTGCCAAACATTTTCTTCGTATATGCAGCACAGAAAGCAGCCTCCGGGTCAAATTTTGCTTCGTCTTTACTAATAGATACAATGGTCTTTGTCCCATCAGTCCACAGCACGATAGTCTTCAGACCGCTAAAGATAATCTTCTTAACATCAACATTTTTCATCGAGTCATTACCTCCAAAAAGTTTGTTGAGCATTTCTTTCATATCTTCTATTTGGCTATCTGCCCATTCGTCTTGAATTTTCTCAATAGCACTGTACGCGGTCTTACAACTACGCACGCCCATTGTAATTTCTTTCTGGTTGTCAATATGTCCAGCTTTTGCAAGGTGCTTTGCAATGACTTGAATCTCCGTAGGTCCGCCATAACTGTCACAAGCATACAAGCTGGGTTCATCCATTCTGATTATGTAAATGGGCTCAGTATAATATCCAGTTTCTTTAATACCGACGATTACTCCAATCTCTCCACAATAAATTGACGCAATATCCTTAACCTTTACAATGTCTCCAATGTGAAACACTTCATACACATTACCAAATTCCATCATTTCTTCTCCTTAAAGTTCACAGGTTTATGGCTGTCCATGTTATACGGTTCCGCCAGGCACTCATTGCACGGGTTTTTGTACGGCTCCAGTTCGTAATACTTGCACTGCTTGCAGTAAATATCATAAAAGACTTCCTTAGTACGAGTTTCCATTTAAAGTTCCTCCAATGTGTATCCGGAATCCAAATGATTTTTAATAATTTTATCAGCGGATTCCTTATCAAATGGTTGAGCATAATATCTACAATCGGTAAACTCAAGAATGTTCAAATTTCGGTTCACATTTTTTAAATACTTTCCCCTAGGATCTTTAATCAGATACCACTTTGGCTTTTTCTCTGGCTCAGGCGCTCCAGAGTTCATCACAATGAGTTCTCCATTGATCGCTTCCTCTGGAACATTCACAACTTTCACATAAGACGGAAGCAAAATCAATCCACGCTCCTTTTGCTCGAGGAGTGTATCGTAGAGTTCATTCATTTCATAGTTCTTGAGCACCACATTGCTCTGCAAAATCAGCAAATTTTTCTCGCTCATCCTACGCTTTCCTCCTTTACTGCAGCCAAAAGAAGCCCATCACAAATATCATTGTTCTCATCGCGGTAAATAACCACCGGCCGGACTCCATCGCCATCACAGGCAGCATTAAAGCCGAAATGCTCATTCATGCACCGTGCCCGCCAATACTGCTGCATCTTTCGGGCAATTCGCTCATTGTCCTTTGCTCGAATTGCCTCGGCCTCCCAGTGCCGCGCCTGGCCTTCCCAGGTAACAGCATCCCTGCGAGCAGCCTCAATTTCCTTCTCGTCCTCTTTCATTGATGTAAAATATAACGTAGTTACGCCAAAAACAGTGCCAAGAATAATACCGCCAACAAAAGCAAAAACGCTCATTTTACTTAACCTCCATTTTTCCATATGGGTACTCATCACTAAGCACCCAGCAATCTTCATTTTCAATTTTGTGGATCTCCTGATTTGTGCAAGTGCAAAACCATCCATATTCGTAGTATCGTTTAGAATTATTCCAGGTCTTGCGTCTTTTCAGAAACAGGCAATTCATGCACCGTCTTTCCTGATGATCGTGAGCCTTGTATCCCATCCTCGCGCCTCACTCGATATAGTCATCGTAAATGCTAAGAACTGGGAGAGACCCTTTATAGTTGTGGCTCTGACCGTACACAACTATGGGAAATCCAGTCTCATCTATAATTTTCATTAAGTCTTCAATTTTCTCAATCTTGATGCCGTACCCGCCACCTTTAAGTTTAATGGCTCCTTCGCATGGCTTTTTGTCTTCGGGCCCAAACGAAGCCTGGTCAATTAGAAATTTCATCTGATTTTCTCCTTTCAGAAATCGCCATAGTGACGTTTGAAATCTCGGTTTGCATTAAAATCTCTCTTCTCTTCATAGGCCTTGGCAATCCGCAGATCAATGAACGATTTAGAAGTGAGATGATAGTAGTAAAGGTCTTTATAAGGTGTGTTCAGTCGGTCAATTCTCCCTTCTGATTGCTTTGAGATTTTGTATGAGTAGTTTCGGGAGTAAAATAGGATTGTGTCAGTAGTAATGCAGTTCCAGCCTTCAGCGCCTGCAGTGTACTGCACGAAGTAGACCCATCGCTCTGCAGTCGGAACGGATTCGTGGGTATGGCCATTCCACTCTGCAACGGAAACGTCTTCACCAAAGTTCATCCCCTTCAAAATATCAAGCTCATAGTCGAAGTTATAGAAGATAATGAGCCTCGGATGGTCCTCAAACACTTCTAAAACCAGTGCTTGCCTAGAAATATCAGAGTTCGCAATTTTCCTGGCACAGTAGTAAAGCTCCGAAGCGTTCTCAATCGGTTCATTCTTCCAAGGGTTCCATCGGGTTCTAAAAAGCTGTTTAGTTGCATCTCTGTCAAACTCCGCCATTAAATACTCATGGTGCTGCACAGTATCCCGCTTAAAGTCCATCGGCACCAAAATATCATTGCGCAGCCGGCACAAATGCCCCGTATCGACAAATCGCTCAATCTTCGGGTACTTCGTATATCTTGAATAAACAGCGTGCCTACGTAAAAATTCTGTCTTGTTTTTATAGAACCCATTCGCAACAAAGACAGGAATATAATCTGCCCATGTATCTCCAGGTGTAGCCGATAGTAAAATCCAATCGTTCTTACGAGTGATTTTTAGAAACGCCTTTACCCAAGTCCCGGACCCAACAACTCGCTGCTCATCGAATATAAAGAACGCATCATAGACTCCCGCGTACTTTTTGATGTTGTTCCATGAGTCCACCACAACATTGTGTCTGTAAATATCACAATCCTTATGAGTAGACATCAAAAACGGCCCGAGCTCTTTCTCCCATTCGAGAGTATCGCGCTTACGGGCCGTTGTGATAATATAAAGATCTTTCGGCGGGTCATCCATAGGCACATAATCCCTGCCTTTTAAACTTTCAATTTCACCTCCGTTTCGTAAATAGTAATATCCAAGAGAAGTAATCGATTTCCCACTTCCAACATCTCCGCAAAGAATGCAGCCTCGCTTCATCTTCTTAATCGCTTCGAGCTGGAAGTCATAGAGTTTCATCATTTTTCTTTACCTTTTAAATATAAAAGCATCAGAACCGCCCAATCGAGCATGTAGCCGAGGTAATCCCAATGCCCTGTGATGCCAGCCACAAACACAAGCAGAACAACACCAAGAATGTATAGATAATCTCGTAAACTCACAATCCACCTCCTAACAAGAACCCGCCGAGAAATATCATCCCCAATATAGCCAGGGCAAATCTGTAACCAAGTCATTTGCTCATCAAATCCTCCACGATAGCCACTACAAACATCAGCAGTAAAACCCCGCCAACAATTCCAGCAAGCCCCAAAACCATCTTAATGATGATCCCAATTCCAAGACTAATAATTGTGGCAATACTGGATACAATCATAAGCCCCGCCCCAATCAATGCCATCAGTCCGATTAAAAGTAAAACCATACTCAGTTCCTCCAAAATATCAATACTCACTGGGAAGCAAAATCGTAGTAGCGCTTCGATCTGCTTCAGTAATAATCCAAATTGTGTCGTCAGGGTGATCTTTACGCTTATAAACGCTCATCAAACGTAGACCTTCCACTAGCGCTTCTTCATTCGCCGCCTTATCCTCATCGCACATATTGCCCCAATCGCCATTGACATGACGATTCAAAGAGACGATCACAAACTGTGCAAAACCGGAATCTTCAAGCTTTGCGTTCACACCAACCGTAGAATAAATGCCTCCAGTTTCAAACTTCTTCATCGGAGTCTCCTTTCTCCCAAGTAATTCGGTTCATCGTTCCGAGACGAATCGAAATATCAGTAATAGGAATACCTTTATCATTAGCGATGCTCAGCACGGTGTTCCATTCCTCGCCAGAGAACTCTTCGGCCACTGTATAAGCCATAATTGGTCGATCCTGGTAAATAAAGAATTTCCAAAGTTCCTGTTCTGGTTCCATCAGCCGAATAATGTTGTCAGAATCAACCCAAACCGAATCTTCCGTATGGTCAATGTCAACTTTATAGAATAGGTCGTTATTACTGGTAAACTGAATATCCGAGATTCGTCCGCTTCTCATACGAAACGGGGATATCGGATCAGTAATAGCAACCCGGTCGCCTTTCATAAATTCAGCCATCATTTTCTCCTTTCATCGGGGCCGTACCGTAATACGCCGTTTAACCCTCTAAAATCAGGCACCCCAAAATATCAATCAGAACGGGCAGTCATTGGAGCCATCATCCGGGCTATCCACATAATCCGCATATTTGTCGGCAAACGGATCATCCTCAATCTTTGCATACATCGAGTCGAGGTATGCCGAGATGCCTCGCTTGCCGTTGACCTCCCACAGATAAGGGCTGATGACAACTCCGCATTCCTCAATTTTGGCAAAGTCGAGACTCGAAATCGTGTTCTCATTGAGGAATACCTGCTTGTGATTCGAAAGCAGACGAACCTTCGGAGCACGAACCTTGAAGCTGACCTTCACCTTAATATAATGTGTAGGCTCCTCATCCGGGTCCTTAGATACCAGCGGACGCACATTCCAGCCAGCATCAGCCAGGTCCTCTGCAGCCTTGGGGTCATCAATGATGACTGCAAAGTTGCGGTCGCCCTCACGATTGTAGTTGTCACCCTTGCCAGAGAAATTCTTGAAGATCAGACGTGCATTGTCGATCACCAGTTTATTCATACATTCAGCCATTACAGTTTTCTCCTTTTCAAATATCATTGTCGCAGTCACCGGCAGGCTCTTTTACCGAGGGCCATTCCTCCGGCACGATTCTGCGGCGAAACTCGTTTTTGTTGATAGGGCTTGAGCCCAGGTTGTTTTTAAAGATCTTCGCCAGGGCATTCCATTTGTCATTCTGTTCGCCAAGGATCGTCACCAGCTGCCAGTTAGACTTGATTTTTCTCAGGTCGATCAGCTCGTTCGTCTCCTTGACAAACTCCTTACGAATCAATGCCCCAACTTCCCTGTCCGTAAAGCCGTAATACTCACGATGTTTGTAGGTGTCGAGGTACTTCTTAAAATAGTCTTTTGCTTTCAGAAAATATCACTCCATTCAAAAGTAAAAGGCTAAGACCCCATGTTTCCACAGGGCCGTAGCCTTTGAGTTAATCCGTTATTTTTTGTCAGATTGCGTGATTAAAAACGAACTTGGCTCGTGCTTTATCAATCGGATTGAACTTGTGATACTTCAACGAGTCGGAAATGATCTCCATTACCTCTTCATATGCTTCAGGCAAATCATCTTTTAAGCCATGAATCATAGAAGATTTCCCGAGATCAAAACAGACTTGCGAGAGCACCACCGCTCCTTCACCAATCAAAGCAACCTTCAAAAGTTTATTCATTTTACAAACCTCCAGTTAAATTATTGGATTTTCTCCATATAAGAGGCTGTAAAATTCGCGTCAGAACGGCACATCATCATAAATCGGTGCCCCGTTTTCGTCGTAGCAGCATCCAACATACGGATCATCCGAGACAAACCACTCGAAATCACCAAACTTGGAAATATCAGTCCGGGCCTCATCGCACATCTTCTCGTAGTACGATTTGTCAATGCAGTCCTCTTTGTGAAGAGCCTTGACCATCTCCGCTTCCATCCAACGGTATCCCTTAGAACCAGTAGCAGCCGAGTATTTCTTGCCTCCGGTCTTCTTATCATCGGACTCGCGGACCAGAATACCGCCGCCACAGCCAGGCTTGACGGGACAGAACAAACCAACCTTACCAACGAACTTGTAGTCATGCTGATCTTCAGCCAGGCCCTCGTTCATATCCAAATATAAAGCCGATGTCACCTGCTTTGTCTCACACATGTCGCCAAATTCAATGGGCTCCTTGCTGAAGAGCGATTTGAACACATACGGAATCTGGAACTGGGTGCCTGTAGCTGTCCACTCACTTGCATGCTTGCCACCCTTGTTGATGATACCCTGTTCATTGTATTTGGCAATGTACACAGCATCATTCACAAGGCAAATGCGGTCGTAAGTGGCCTCATGCTCAAAGACATACCCATATTCCCGGCCATACTTATCGATGAAGTCAAGAATATCATCCGTGACATCGGGCACTTTGATGGAATCGGTCTTGATGTGAGCCACAATAAAACCTTTCTTCTGCACTTCGCGTTTAAGTGTTTCCATAAAGAGAGCTCCACGCTTGGCAACAATATTATCGTTATTGCGTGGATCTCTGAAGGCATTACTGAACTTAGCCGAGGTCAGCCCATACACTGAGTTGATTGCAATTTTCAGCGCAAACGCCAGATCATCCCAATCGTACTCAGCCTTGCCAGCAGCAATCGCTTCAGCAAAAGGCACCAGCTTACCGTCCAGAATGCCCCTCAGAGCCTCTACATCGTGATGTTTGATGTCCACACGAGCAGTCTTCAGGTCAGCGAAATTCTTCGTATAAGGCCCGAAATGCCGCTCTGCAATGAGGCTGGATGGGTGCATAGAAGCAATATCATCCAGTCCCACTTTTCCGTACATTCCGGGTTCCGCGTAAACATAACCACCCTCGCCGACTTCCTCGATAAAGACAACCGGAGCTTCATTTGCTTTCTTGGCTCGCTCATCCTCTGCCTTCTGTCGGTCCAAAAGCTCATACAGATACTCAGGATGTGCTCGACACTTGTCTGCATCCAAAATATCAGTGCACCAGTACGATTTTGCCCCTGTCCATACATAATTCGGGAAGAACGGCAAAATACTCCAACCAATAGGCAATTCCTCGCCAGGCACGTAGCTGCGATACTGTGGTTCGCCCTTTTCATTCCATACACGGAAATCATAATCAGCACCCAGTTTCTCACGCAGCTCTTCGTATTTGGTGTAAGGCACAGGCTTCCATAGTTCGCGGTAATTAAACTGCCACTGCGGATTCTTTTCCCCACCAAATATAATTCTGGTAGTGTGCTGGTTGGTCGTGTCATTGACCGTAAGGCCCGACAAACTCGCCAGGATCTGCCGTGCCACCCAGTCAGCCTTACGAGCATTAAAGACAGCCTCCGTTGCAATAACATCGTTATCACAGTATTCAGCTACCTTGCCCCAAAGATTCTCGGGAACCGGCTTATCCCATGGCAAACCTAATTCTTGGTGATGAATGCCCAGCTCGATCTCGAATTTCTTCAGACTCTGCTTTTTATTCGAGAAGTCGTAAATATCAGTGTAGGAGATATTATACGCTTCCCCAAAGAAGGCATTCTTATCACCGGCAATGATACGCTGGGAAAGGTCATACAGCTGCTCGTTAGAATATCCAAGCATCCTGGCATAGATCATATGATTGTCGTACTTTCGGCAGTTAAAGCCAATCAGACGATACTTCATCAAATTTTCCATGTCCTGTGCGGTAGGATTCACCATGCGGCCCACAGTTTTCCCCTCGCCTGCAACCTTCCAGTTGACAAGGAACAGGTTCGGGAACACTTCGCAGTCATAAAATGCGATAGGCACCTCATCGTTGACAACCGGAGCAGAAGCCTCATCACTACAGAAGTGCAGTTTTGTCACCAGGTTCATGCAATATTCCGATTGATGTGTCGAGTTCATGGCAAACACCAACACGTCATTATACATGTCACGTACATCGTACTTGACCCCGGCTTCGTAGGCATCATCCAGCGTTTTCTTGATGAAGTCCATCGAGCAGCGTGTGTTGTCGTGGTACTCTTTGTTTAAATTTCTTCGAATGATCGTTCGAATTGCTTTCTCATTTTTTACAGCTTCGAAATTAACCACTTTTGTTTCTCCTTTCAAAGGCAGTCCCGAGCTAATCGTCGCAATCGGGAGGTCATTACAAAGGGTTAATTTTCTTCTCAGGCTGCTTTTGCCGGTAAAGACTTTCACTTCGATGTCTTCCTCATAAATTCTCATGAGCTTTGTAACATCGCCAGAATATAAATAGTGTAGGTGAATGCCTTTCCCGGACTTGGAAAGTTCTGCGTAAGTCTTAGGCCACTTTGCAGCAGCCTCCAGATTGCGCTCAAACGACTTAAATCCGTCTCCTCCTTTCAAATCAAAATCAATTACGATATGGTTCTCCGGCACCTTGACATAATGAACTTTGTGGGTATCAAGGTCCTTGAGCTTTGTTTTGACCCCTTCCCACTTCCACTTCGGGGTCTCATCCTCTTTGGCATACTGGGCAGGACAATCTGCACAAAGTTCATCAAAGATCGAGTGCTGTTCTTTAAATTCAATGGCAGGAGCCGGTTCTTCTTTGGTTTCTTCAACCTGCTTTTTCTCACCACTGCCATCAAATTTATTGAGATTGAATCCTTCATACCAGCCACGAATCGTACTGCCCTCCGAGTCTACATGCTTTTCCTCGAAAATATCAAAGTAGGCCTTCAGTTCCTCTTTAAAGAGGCGCTTGTTGTAGGGGTAGGTCACTTTGGCATCATCACAGTAATTTTTGTACATCTCATAGGCAATTTTGAGCGTCGTAGAGTTCTCCTTCGAGAATATCAAGTACGAATCCGACACGAAGTTATAGAAGTCGTTGGAAGCGCCCATCATATTCGTCGGAACATAATCATCGTAATAATCCGGGTCTTCCTCATAAACTTCCTTGCAATGCCAGGCAATCCCACCAAGCTCAAACGGGATCTGTTTCATGGCATGGCGGTATTCTTTTCCGGAGAGTTTATCCCCCGTCGGCTCAACATCGATCAGTCGGCGTAGGATACCGGATCGTGCATCCGAAATCTTTACCGGCTTATTCGTGCCCATAAAGAGAAAAGCCTTGAATCGATTGGCATAGGCAGAGCGGAATTTTTCATTAACGGTCATCAGCTCATGAGAGACAAGGCTGTTGAGTCTCGTGTTATCCTCAATGCGAGACAAATCACCGTCATGCTGAATGGCCACAAGCGGATTTGTTTTAAAGGACTCAAGTGCGAACGAGTTAGACGGATTGCCCAGCGCCTTAGCGTCAAAGACCGAATAATATCCATCAAAAAGCTGCTGGATAATATTAAGCACTGTCGATTTACCGCTTCCCGGTGGACCATACAGAACCATAAACTTCTGCAA
>DHJV01000039.1:10416-10591 GCA_002404515.1 Lachnospiraceae bacterium UBA4711
CCGGTAATAATTGACCCAATCGCCCATTCAATCTTATGCCGCTCATCCGGAGAATATAATACGCTCATGAGCTTATCCCACCCAGGAGTATTACCTTCTTCCAGAGGATAGTTCAGGCGCTTCGAGGCATAATCCGTCTTTTTGAGCTCCTGGTTTGAAAATATCAATTTCTCAT
>DHJV01000039.1:10678-20782 GCA_002404515.1 Lachnospiraceae bacterium UBA4711
GTCAATCATGCCGGATTCTGCATCCCACATGTACAGCGTTTTTACGACATTTCCTTTATCCCGAATTTCCTGGCTCACCCTGCTTAGTTCCTGATCCACAAGGTACGTCAGATCCATCTCATCCGTACTCCACAGCCCTCGATCTTCGAGCCAAATTGCGTAAAAGTCTCCGCCCCGAATCATCAAATCTTCAGAACGGCGCTTGAGAACAAACTTGGGATATATTTCGGTATACCCCTTTTTATTCACTCGGCCGATTTCGAGAAAGTCAACCATTACATTTCTTCGTCCTTATCCTCAGTATTGATTACAGTGTTGTAGACCGTATTCTGGGTATCTTTGACAAGTCCCTCAAGAATATCAATCCGCTGGCGCTGAATGTCCATCTGCTTGAGCATACTGCCGACTACCGAAACCGTCCCTAAAAGACTAATCCAAAGGGCAAGATCCATGAGGTTGTTCATTTTCATTTGACGATGGATTTTATTAAATCTCTTTCCAAGAATGTTCAATGCAGTTGCCGTCACTTCGGCATTTTCGTTGAAGATAGGCAAAAGATCTTCAACCGTATTAACTACATAGCCTTTAACTCTAAACATTTCAGGTTTCTCCTTTCAAATATCAATCGTTCTCATTGAGATACCAATTCAGCTGCGTCCAGATCTCCACCCGGCGCATGTCCATAGGCGGATGCCGGACAAAGAAAAGACCGCCATCTCCTTGATAGGAATACTGGCGGTCCAAAAAATGCTGAATGCGCTCCTCAACATAAAGCTCATCAAAATCATCATCACTCATGCACTCAAGGCCGAGATTATTGATCATGGCCCAGAACCAAACACCGGTACGGTTCCCCGCCTCCGGGTCGTCCATGATGCTTTCTTCGCATCGCTGGGCCAAAGCAATCATCATTTCAAGCACACTGCACGGATGATCGTCCAAATATCTTTCGATAACGTAATCTCGGATATGCTTTTCGTATCCAAAACGGTATCGCAGGTCAATGCCGTCGGCTTCTCGGTTGGAGTCCATGTCGATCGAGTAGCGAAAATCAATACGGTTCAGCGTCTGCAACAAATTACGATACCGACGCCTGCCGTCTTTGAAATCTTTTGCTACAAGACTACACATCCAGTCGAAATAGGCGGCGTCAGTCTCGTTTTTCGTCATAAATTAGTTTACCTCCGGCCGGTAAGGCAGTTCTCCGGCAACGTCTTCGTATTTGCGCAGATCGCGAGTAATCTCGTAGTAACACTTGAGAATATCATTCTGCACATACACAACATCAGCCTCATACTCGCCAAAATGATTGAGACTCCCAAAGCCGATCGTCTCCTCGACATCTCGGATAATCTCGTCATTCTCGTCCGCCAGCACATGATCTGCATAATAAGTCAGGCTGATTCGGTCGTAATGTGTATTCTCGCCAAACTCTTCCGGCGTGATCACATGGGGGTTACCCTCTTCCTCTTCGTGATTGGCTTTGTACTTGTCTCGAGCCATCTGACGATAGGTCTTGAGATCAGCTGCTTTCTTCTGGGCCTCAGTCTTAGGCTGCTCTTTCTTTTTCGGTTCAGCAGGTTCTACCTTCGGTTGAGACTCATACTTTTCCTTGTAATAAGCCTTCATCTCGGAAATATCATCCGAGGCCTGCTTAGCAAACTTGTCCTTGGCATACATCCAGGTAGCCACAGCAGCAATAGCGGCAGCACCGGCCATAATACCAAAATATAAAACTTTATTCATCATCGTCCTCCTTGATGCTCATTACAGTAACAGCCAGCCCTGCAAACAGAGTTGACATACTAATGAGAATTCCACCAACAATATGGCGCTTACGTTTTGAGTTGAGAATATAATCGAGGGTAGTCAGCAAATTGTCGAGATAATCCATTTACTTCCCCTTTCCGCCGGAAAGGACCGCAATACCTCCGGCAAAACAAACACCGGCGATCGTAGCGAATGTGTAGCCCAGAATGTCCCGCATACTGATTCCTCCTTTAAAATATCATTTTAGATCAGGTCCAGAATATTACCCTGCACGTTGAAATCCAGCCAAACACTGGGTTCGTCACCGTTCATGAAGTCATGGACCCACTCGTTTTCTTCATTCAGACCAAAGTCAACGTAGTTGTCACCATCGTCGCCCTTAGAAACCCAGCCAACGATCTGACCTTCCTTGCAGCGAGGGATACCCAGAGAATCTAGAACATCATTCAGGAACAGATACCCCTGGCTGCGCAGCTTGTCGTTGGCGAACTGCTGACGGGACTTCAAGAACATCATGCCGTAATCGGGGTTGCGCTCCCAGTTAGGATTGCATTCGTCAAACAGTTTAGCATACGGGCTGCCAAGAGGATTTGCGACCTTGACGGTCTTAGAAACCTGCTTCTCATTGCCCATGTCATCAGTCACAGTTTCCTGGATAACTTCCTCATGAGTGCCCATACGCAGCTGATTGTCGGCTTCCTTGCCATATTTTTCGATAACACGGCCGCGATACTCTTCAAAGCTCTTCGAGACAGTGCTGAATGCTGCAGCCAGAGCCACATTGCGCTTACGCAGGATGTTATTGCTTGCCAGGATTGCAGCAACGGACAGACCACCTACGACAAGGCTCGGACCATATAGCTTTACAAGCTTTGCGCCGGTCTGTACGTAAGTGATGAAGAGGTCTTTCTGTGCATCTTCGTGAGAATAATCGGAGCCCATCGGCGGATTTTCCTCGACCTGATGGATGCTGGCGACATCCTCAGAAGTCTTATCCAGAATTTCAGACACTTTCGTAGTTGCCTTGCAAGCCATCACAGCACTCGTGATACCGCCAGCAATACCGGCAATCAGCAGCAGTTCCGGGCTGTGCTTAGAGATTTTCAGCTTGGCAATAGAGATATTGCGGCCAGCAGCAGACATAATGTTAGAAAGTTTCATAATTAGTTCTCCTTATCGACATAGTTGTTAATAGCATCATTCAGGTACCAAATTGCTTTCCTCAGGTCTTCGGTACCGTTTTTCTTGTTGAATCGGCAAATGTACTTGATTGCATTGCCAATGTCAAAAGCAATAAGCCCTTGCAGATCGGCAGTAAAGGCAGAAATTACATCAATTGTTTCCATCCCACCAGGTGCCATGTAATGTGAAGGATGGTTGACTTTTTCGTCAGTTTCCAAAAATATCATTCCTTTCAAATAGGTTTAGCCTTAGGCAGTTTCAAAGTGTACCCCTCTCGTACTCGGACAACACTCGAATCTGCCAGATTATCCCATCCATAACGGTTGACCATGTAGTTTGTGGTAGTGATGCCGGCGGAATCGTAAAGATCACCAACCGTAACAATATTGTACTGGTCTAAAATATCAATCAGATTATCCAGCACCTGCTCGCCCTGGATACGACTGTCAAAGATAATGTCATCATAATCAAAAGCATTTCGAGGACGGTTTGCATCTTTTCGAGGCTCCGGACGGCTGCTGCCCGAGCAATATCCAGAATACGAGATCCGAGAACCACTCGAATAGTTAGGCCTACGAGATTCGCCATAGAGGAACGTATCCACCGTATCATGAATAATGTCTTTGATGGCTGGCACGATGCGCTCCCAGAAGATATATTCCTTAACACTGGTAACATCTTCGGGCAGGAAAATATCAGCCAGCTTCCTAGCCCCCGTCTTCTTTTTGGTCTTGGCCGTACCCTCGATCACCTTCTGGGTTTTGGGCTTTTCCTTCACCTGGCCATTTTTAAATGCATGGCTGTTATTGGGCATATCAAATTCTGTCATCAGCTTACTCCTTTCAAGAAATCCATTTCAGACATAAAATGACCCTCGAGAATCACTTTCGTTTCCCGAGGGTAGTTGTTCTGTTTCTTCCACTGGTAATTCAGGTTCGACTTTGCTTTCGCCATACTCGGTGCAAAGGTCTCCCCTTTCCAGTTCCGGTCAAGCATGGTTCCAAACTGGTCCACAACATGACCTTTGAAAATATAACGCATCACATAAATCACTCCAGTTTAATTGGGTCAGGGAAAGAAACAATCCAGCCCCTGCGCACTTTGACAACACAGGCGTCACTGAGATCTGTCCATCCATATAGGCTCGATGAATAACTAATTTCATTAGCCCCTGCTGCATCAAAGAAATCCGACACTGTAGCTTTACCATGGCGTTCAATAATATCTGCAAGGCAACTAAGAACATTTTCCGCATCTTTTCGATTGTCGAAGTATACCTGACCGATGTTGCAGCCATGTGATCTGCGATTCTTGGCATAATAATAATCATCATAGGTGATTTTATGCCCTTCGCGTTTCCCGAACACCATATTAACTATTGCCTTGGCCCCGTGCTCACTGAATTCACTCGAGGCTGCCTTTACTCCGGCATCCACGGAACTACGAACAGCTGTGTACAAAATATCGTTCTTCTTGAGTGCCTTGTACGCCTGCCAGCCAACGAATCCCGCTAAAGCACCCGCACCAACAACTGCACCGGACACAAACACAAACAAATTCTTACCGAAACTCATTGCTTTTTCTCCTTTCAAAGCAAAACAAAAAAGCTAAGACCCTGTGTTTCCACAGAGCCTTAGCTCGAACAATTCCTTAAATTTCTTAAGGTTTTTCACAGATTACTCTTCAGATGCGTCCTCCTCAACTTCCTCTGCTTCGGCCTCCACTGCCTCGTCCTTGGAATGGCCGAACTTAGCCTTAAGACTTGCAATGCCGTTGCTCACGTGCGGAATGACATGCTTCTTCGCGAAGGTAACACCTCCGTAAATAGCTGCCACGCCACCAGCGATCAACAACGCCGCAGGCATAAAGCTGCTCGACTCTTCCTCATTGGTTTCGGTTTCAGTGATGGGTTCCTCCACATCGGTCATAGCCTCAGTAGTCTCGTTCATCATAATTTCCTCGTTTTCCATGATAAAGTCTCCTTTAGTAAAATATAATTTTTGGAATCTTGTTCCATATAAGGGCTTGCAAATTTCGCGTGGGATTAAAACGCATCGTAATTGTAGATGGGGCCATACTTAAAACTAACCACCATGCAGGGGGTCTGCTTCTCATCTTTTGTAAGCTGAGCGCTCAAATCAAGCTGCACGGTGGAATGCCGTTCGTTCAGGCTCCAACCAAGGTCATCACCAAGCATCCCATCAGGAAGACCAATCAAATCATAATACTGATTGAGTGACACATACCCATCCTGCACGAGTTCCAGATTAAGCTCATTCAGTGCGCTCTTGAGCTTTTCGATGCTCGACTTAAAATATCTGCCGCAGATTGCATCATAGCAAAGGGTGTCGCCATTTCCGGTCTCCAGAACCTTGGAAACATCTACAGGATTCTTGGTAATCTTCTCCTCGGCCACAGCATTGCGGATCTTTTCTTCCTTCTTCTCGCCAACTTCCTCGAGCGTCTTCTCCCGATACTCCTTGAAATTAGTCTCAGAAAGAGCATAAGCTGCCGCCAGTGCCGCATTTTTCCGCAAATTCATTGAGTTAGCACCAATGAGACATGCAGCACCCAATACCCCCGTAATAAACGCCGGAGCATAGCATCGCCAGCAGGTCTGCAAGATTTCCACCTTAGTCAATGGAACCCAATCATTGACTCTATCTCCTTTAAACGTCCCGGCCTTCTTGTTTTTATCGACTTCGGCCTTCTCTTTCAAAACCAGTGCTTTCGGGGTAGCCTTGACAGCCCAATAAGTCGAGCTCGCCATCGCTGTAATTCCGGTAACAGTCAAAATTGTAGGTGCATTCTTAGTAAGACCCACTTTACAGGCATGAACAAGCGGTTTTACGTTGATTCGCGGATACTTGATTTTCATAAGAAATCCCCTTTCATAAATATAAGCCTGCAACTTCCTCAACCACAGCTCTACCTACACTGAATACAAGGTCCGGAGGTGGGTATTGCCATGCTTTGATTTCGTTTTTCTTATCGTACATCTCACAGCACTCTGCTATGCCGGTATCGAAGAGCCAATACAGTTCCTCCAAAATATCAGTCATAGATTTGTGTTCGTTTGCTTTCTGGGCCATATACTCACGAATCTGATTGAGTGCCCATCGGCATGTGCTCTGATACTGAAATTCATATTCCGGCCATGTCTTGTCTGGCGGGAAGTAATGCTCATTTTCAAATTTGTCCAAGACCTCGAAATCCTGAGTTCTCGGCATCTTACTTCTCCTTTCACACAAAAAAACAAAACCAAAAGGGGCTTTTACACCCCTCTGGTTAAGATTCCGTAAAATGCGCTAAATACAAAGTAATCCATAACGATCCAGAATATCGTGGCCAAAGTAATGTCCCAAATCCATTGGGCAACTTTGCCTTTCGATCTAATGTATTCGTCGAATCTGTCTAATAAAGCAAACATTTTTATACACCTCCATATAAGGATGTGTAATTTTAGCGTATAAAAGAAAAGACCCCGTGTTTCCACGGAGCCGTTTCTCGATCAGATGAAGACTTCAGTCCTCTTTCTTAGACTTTTCGTCAGTCTCTTCTTTCCATTCTTTCATAGTTGCCCATTGGCCAATTGCAGAGCCAACGCCAACTACGATAATAGAAACAAGGCTAACGACTTTAGTCATAGTAATTTTAGGCATCATTTGTCTTCCCTCCTTTCCATATTAGCAGGTGAAATTTCTGCGAAGTTGTATTTGCATACTCTCGTATCTTTGCATTCTTTTCGATACTTCACACACTCATAACCTTCGCGATACATGGTTTTGCCCTCGAACATCCAGGCATAGGTGACCGGCATTGCGCATGGACACATTTACAACATCTCCTTCAATTTTGGCATTGATTTAAATTCCATAGAGATAATCGGTTCCCCGTTCTCTTCAATCTGGCCGGAGAACCACAGCTCTATTGGGTTAGCAATGTTAAAGCCCATAGCATCGCCAGGTCCGAAACTGCGCAGGCCAATATCATTGTAGAACTCATTCAGGCTCACCCAATCACCAGAATTTGCCATATAACAGTTGAAATCCCCAGCAGAAGCCTTAATTTTACCAATGGTAGATGGAAATTTTCGATCACTGAACGAATCGTAGATCCAAACATTGCCATTTCCTAGCGCTGCCATCTCTTCCTGAGTCATTGCACGGATACGATCCTTGGCAACAGCATTCTTGATTTCCTCGTTTTTCTCAGGACCAACTTCCTCGATGACCTTCTGCTCATATTCCTTAAGGGCCGTAGAACTTACAGAATATAAAGAGGACAGCGCCGCATTACGCTGAAGATTGATCTTGTTGGCTCCAATCGCACAGGCCACGGTCAAGGCGGCCATGCTTACGGTCGGCACATAGCACTTCCAGCAGACCTTTACGACCTCTGCCGGTTTCAGATGATCGTCCAGCCCCTCTTTACAACGACGTACTTTTTCTTCTTCGATGAGTGGCAAAGCCTTGGTGGTAGCTCGTACAGCCATTCCAACGCTTGTGACGACGCCTGCTGCAACCAGTCCCGTAAGAATAGTAGGTGAACAATCTTCCACAAACTTAAGTCCATTCCTTGCCATCTCCTTCACAATTTTTCGGTTGAGTTTCAGATTCATTAGTTTTGTCTCCTTTCAAATATAAAAACAAAAAGAAATAGACCAGAGTTCGGGTCTGGTTCTCCCGAAATACCGGGCGCTTCTACTCATAAGCTATCTATTTCCATATAAGGACCTGTAAAATTCGCGGAGATAAAAAAGGCTAAGACCCTCTGTTTCCAGAGAGCCTTAGCCCGGATACCTCCTTTCAATCTTCGTAGGTTTCCACGTCAGGTTCTTTCTTGAACTTTGCCATGATCTTTTCCTTCAGGTCATAAATCTCCGCCAGATAGATGCCCATGACGATACTGTAAATACCGACAGCGGCACCAGCCAGTTTCAGATAGCTGCCCCAAGTGATAGGCTCGTTCCAAATTTTCTTCAACATAGTAAATACCTCCAAATTTTAAATTGGTTTTCTCCATATAAGCAGGTGTATTTTTCGCGTAGATAAAATAAAAAAGGCAAAAGCCCATGTTTCCATAGGCCTTGCCTTTGGTTCAATCACCGTGTCTTCCAAAAATGCAATCCACGATTCTTCCGATCATGCCCAGTACAAACTTGGCTCCGTTGACGAATGCAGCGCCAACTACAAGTAAGCCCAGAGCAAAAATCAACAAAATTACGTAAAATTCCATTTCAGAATCCTCCTTTAGTTTAATTTGTTCCATATAAGGAGGTGCATTTTTCGCGCAAAAAGAAAGAGACCCTGTGTTTCCACAGAGCCGTTTCTTTCAGAGTGCTTTTAGCATGAAGACAATTACTCCAATCGCACAAGCCGTAACTGCAATTACATACGCAATATTTTTTGCATACTCTTCGTCTTTCATATTGCGTAGAAATTCCAGTATCACTTCTTTCATCGAGTCGCCTCCCTTCAAAAGTTGTCCATATTATACCATGAAAAATACGCGGTGGCAAAAAATAAAAGGGTCTATGTTTCCATAAACCCTAATATCGATCAGAAAGCAGTTACAGTAGCATTTCTAAAACTCATTATTGCTGTAAGTTTAAGTGCCTCGATGATGGTTGCCTTTACAATGTAAACTGTCCGTCCATTCAAGCCCTCGTAGGCTCTCGGACTATAGTCCTGCAAAGTATTCATATCCAAGTTATTGCCATAAACCGCATAAAGTTTTTTCATAGTAATTCCTCCCATTATGTGCTTTCCTTTCATAATAGGATTTGTGAATTACGCGCACCTACAACGTTTTTCTATCGATGACAGTCTCCCAGCGCTCTCTTTTCAGCGGTTTAAGCCGTAGTCGCCACATTACCTGCCGAACTGTAACAGTCGGATAAAGCCCCTCGGAGCCCTCCTCTGCGTATGCGTTGAAGAAATCCCTGAATCCAGGACTTAAATACAAAATATCATTGAGCCACGGGTCAATCTCAGTCCAATAGGTCGATTTTGTAACCTTATCAAATCGCTGCTGAACTACCGCAATCCCTTTATTACCAATTTGGTATAAAGTGCATCTATTATATAAAGGATGGTCGCACCTATAGGTTCTGCCAAACATATGGGTCGTAATTTCTGGTTTCTCAATAAAATATCTCATAGACAAAATAAAAGACCCCCTGCCGCTTTGGCGAGGAGGTCTATAGAGGTTACTTGTTGAATCGAATATTCATCGTGTTATCGCTTGACATGTAATAAATGCTTAATTCAACCCCATCATCATTTGAAAGTGTGCAATTGGAGCCGCCATCAAATTCAACAGTGGAAAAACCGGCTTCTTTGCATCGATCAACATACTCTTCAAATTGGTCAAGGGACACATTGTAGTTATAGACGAATCCAGAATCTTCTTCATCTGTGCTTACAACCGTCGGGCAGCCTTCAATCTGAGGAATAGTAACACCGATTTCGCTCGTAAGCCAATCATAGGCATTTCCTCTTGGAGAAGCGGAGGTGAAAGTTTTGGACTCAAAATCATAATCTACCGTATATAGCTTATCATTATTCAGATAAACAATAGTGGCTGTACCAGTGTCAGCGAGATCCAAATATTTTTCATCGTTTATAGTGTTTAAAACAAAGGTATAACTGGCGGGTTTAGACGTGTCGCCAGGATCGGTGTAACATTCGTTGTATGCCATAAAATAAGCCCAGCTGAGATCATCGTCGTCAACATCGCACTCTTCTTGCAATTCCGACAAAAGAGTTTCCTCGTCGGAAGTCAAATCCTTTTTCAAGTCAGACATAAACTGCCCGCCAATAATCGGATGATTCGTGTTATTCGTATAGCTCAGCATCAGACTCTTGTCGCCATACTCATCGATGCCATGAGAAATCTCAAAGTCGATGGTCCCCTCCATTTCAGCCGACGTGGTACTTTTCGCTTCTTTGTTTTCTGTAGAGGTTTCTTCCTGACTCTCAGAAACAGCTTCCGTAGAACCACTTTCAGAACTCGCAGCAGCACTTTGACTTCCGCTACATCCGACTAACCCAAACGCCATAACCACAGCCAGTCCAATAGTCATTGCTTTTTTCATAGATTTTCTCCTTTCTATAGTGCAGGGATTTATTACATCTTACCACACCCAAC
>DHJV01000062.1:0-23990 GCA_002404515.1 Lachnospiraceae bacterium UBA4711
TTTTTAATTTTTTTGAAAAAAATTATTGACATATATAAAAGCTCTATGCTAATATATAACACGTCGTCGGTACGAAGTACGAAACGACAAAATGCGCGAGTGGCTCAGCGGTGGAGCACCTCCTTGCCAAGGAGGGGGTCGCGGGTTCGATCCCCGTCTCGCGCTCTTATACATAAAAGAGGATATCTCGATGAGATATCCTCTTTTTACATATTCAAGGAAAAAAGAATTTTATCTCTTGACATGAATACCATGTTATGATATTATTCTATTCGTTGCTGATACAACATACGCGCGAGTGGCTCAGCGGTGGAGCACCTCCTTGCCAAGGAGGGGGTCGCGGGTTCGATCCCCGTCTCGCGCTCTCATACATAAAAGAGGATATCTCGATGAGATATCCTCTTTTTATATATTCGAGCACAGCCGTGCTCGAAGGTTCGATCTTCTCGTCTGCCGACTCGGTCCGCGCTAAGCGGTTGCCACCGGCAACCAGTGCCGTCTCGCGCTCTTTTTATTAAACCCCTATTGCAAAAAATTGTAATAGGGGTTATTTTTCTTCATCTATGTACTTAATAATATCGGAGATTTCACAGTCTAACAACTTGCATAGTTGATTCACGGTATTGGTAGATACGCTATTTCCCTGACGTATAGAATAATATGTAGCTCTAGAAAAGCCCATCTTCTCTAATCGATATGATGATATATTCTTTTTCTTCATTGTCTCAAACAATGGTTCATAACTAATCATTCCTACATATCCCCTTTTATTACTTGTATAAATCTTATTTTATAAGTAATTTGTTGACTATGTACGAATATCCGAGTATATTGTTGCATAGAATAATATGTTTATTTATTGATTTTACGGAGGATATCAAATGATGAAAAAACAAACGAAAAAGATACTTATTGGTGTTGCGATTTTTATTGTGCTTGGGTTTGGTAGTGTTGTAATCTATCATGGTATAAATAAGAATGTAACAGAATCAATAGGAAAAGCAACCGATACAGATGCCTATGTATCAAATAAAGAAAATGCTGGAAATGATATTGCGACCACTGCCCTTTCAGATATTTCCACAGACAAGGAATCAACCACCGAAAAGCCCAAAGACGATAACATGAACACATCAACCGAAATGGTATCGAATGCAGGAAATACAAGTTCTGCAAAGGATGATTCTTCAAATACCAGCAATCATACAACAACTACAAATAATAGCGGAACGCAAAATACAAATAACGGGAACTCTAATAATTCTAGCGGAAATACGAATGGCGGCTCGAAACCCAGTACAACCGAAAGCTCTAAACCGAATAATACAACAGAAGCATCAAAACCTAATACAACACCCGAAGCTGTAAAGCCAAATAATAATTCAAGTCAAAATAGTAGTTCTAAAGAATGTGATCATAAATGGGAAAAAGTTACCAAGCAGGTTTGGGTAGAGCCTGTGGAACATACTGAGACAGTTACGACGGTAGTTGAGGCTGCTAAGGATGTACCTATTGTCGAACAGCAACGTCATATTTTCTGCAGTGGTTGCGGTAGTGATTTAACGGCTATGGGGTTAACTTCTGTTGGTCAATATAACTCACATTGCGCTAATTGTCAGGGTGGAAATGCAAGTTATTATGGTGATTTTGCAAATGTTACAACAGGGTATGAGCACGTACCTGAAGTAACAAAGACAGAAACCAAAACAGTTGTTGATAAAGCAGGCTACTACAAAGAAGAAGTCACTGGCTACAAATGTACCAAATGTGGTGTCACGAAATCTAAGTAATTAAGAATTAAAATTTCATATACAATAAAAAATCTAGTCAGAGGTATTTTTACCAATGGCTAGATTTTTTATTATTTGTAGACAAATTGCAGACAGCAAGGAAACTACATGTTTTTCCCCTTCTATTTACTGGCTTTTTTGATGGGGTAAAATTTGATTTTCTCGCGCTCTGGATGAGTCCCTATTTGAGTCCGCTTTGGAGTATTTTCTCCTTTTTTCATGTATTTCCTCCAAACAGAAAATTTGCTACTGCTTGAAATTGGAGTAAATTCCTAATTATGCAGCATTCTACTCAAATAAAATTTTTCGCTATTTTCACAAATTTGGAGCAAATCACTCTAATTAAGGAAATAACTCCAAAACCTACCCACTTCTATTCAACCTGCATTGGAGCAACACGGACGAAAACAAGCGTTTTACTCCAAGTCAAATTTTCCGGCAATCATCCTATTGGAGCAAACACCGCATGAATCTTAAATTTACTCCAAAACAATAGAATAAAATTTTATCCTTATTCCTACAAAGAATCCACAAACCGCATAAACGCAGCCTGTCCCTCTTCTGTCCGTTTATACACGCCCGCACATTCAAGTACCTTTACGAATACCTTGCTGATCTCGTCATGCAGGATCTCTGTGATATTCTCCGCGGTAATCTCATAATTGCCAATCCAGGAATCTACCCAGTCTGCATGCTTCTCAATCAGCGCATTCTTGCGGATATCCTCGCCGGCTAATATCGCCTTGGATAACTCTGCCATCTCGCCCTTCAAACGCGCTGGAAGAACTGCAAGTCCCATAACCTCGATCAGTCCGATATTTTCCTTCTTGATATGGTGCAGGTCTGCCGACGGATGATAGACGCCCCACGGACATTCCTCGGTTGTAATATTGTTCCGGAGGACAAGATCCAATTCGAGCTTATCGCCGTGCAT
Organism: Lachnospiraceae bacterium UBA4711; assembly: GCA_002404515.1. Lineage (GTDB taxonomy): Bacteria > Bacillota > Clostridia > Lachnospirales > Lachnospiraceae > Coprococcus_C. The sequence goes on from DHJV01000062.1 coordinate 2,725, forward strand.
CCGCGCAATCGGTGTGATCGTATTGTGCGGGACACCGTCTGTCTCACTGAAGATAAATGCATCCGCATCGGTGTATGCTCTCCAGCTTGTAAGGATATGATCGGCTGCTTTCGCCATCACTTCCATATCATCGCCCTGCAGACGAATGACTGACATCGGCCATTTCACGATACCGGCTGTGACACTTTCGAATCCCGGAATCACAAACTTCCGCTCATAATCTGCCTTTGCCATTGCGAACACATAGCCACCACCCTGAAAATGGTCATGACTCAGGATTGAACCTCCAACGATCGGAAGGTCTGCGTTGGAACCAGCCATATAATGTGGGTACTGTCTGACAAAATCCAGAAGCTTGCGGAATACCGCATAATCAATCTTCATTGGGATATGCTGCTCATTGAAGATAATACAATGCTCGTTGTAATATACATATGGTGAATACTGTAAATAATAGTTCTGTCCATCCAGCTTGATCGGGATCACACGGTGATTCTGTCTTGCCGGATGTGAGAAATGTCCTGCATAGCCTTCATTTTCCTTGCAGAGCAGACAAGCCGGATAACCGGATTTCTTCGCCTGTCCAGCCTTTGCGATATCTCGGGGGTCTTTCTCCGGCTTGGACAGATTGATCGTGATGTCGATCGGACCATATTCGGTGTCTGTCACCCATTTCTCATCCTTCGCGATACGGTCTTTCCGGATATAGTTCGTCGCCTGACTAAACCGGTAATAATAATCGGTTGCTTCTTTCGGGCTTTCCGCATAACGCTTTGCAAATTCTGCCCGTACCTCGCTTGGTGGTGGCGTAATGCAGCCCATGATCTTCGTATCGAACAAATCCTTTGCAGTTATGGTATCTTCCTTCAGGATGCCATTTTCATGCGCATATGTCATCATGTCCTCCAGAATCTCACAGACAGCTCTTGGCTCTGTAATCTCCGGATTCTCCTCATACTCCATCACGTCAAACAACTCCAGCAGGCGGTTCGTCGTATATACCTCATCTGCCTCGCAGATCAGACCATTTTCCTTTCCGTATATCACCAATTCACGAATCAGATCTGTAATCATAGTGATTCCTCCATTCTTCTTCCATCCTATTTTTGCAAGCATAGCGCTCACTTCATCCATTTCATTTTATCAATATCAATTATGCATCGATTGAAATTATGCCAGCACCTTCATTCCACCGTACTTGCGGATTTTCAGCACCTTACAGGAATCTGCGCCAAACAGCCGATCCATCGCTGTGCGGTATCTATCTACAGCGTCATTCTTTACAAATGCCTGAATCGTTCCTGCAAATCCACCACCATGTACACGGGCAACACCAGCCCCACCTGCCAGTGCGATCTCACTGACCGCCAGTGCCAGTGACACGTTCTGGTGCATCACATCATGACTTGTGTAGACATTCTGCAGATACTTGAACGAAGAATCGCCGGATTCCTTTACCTTCTGCAGGAATGCATCAATATCGCCTGCCTTTAACGCCTCTACTTCCTCTTGTACACGCACATCCTCACATAAGAAATGCAGGGCACGCAGTACGGCACGATCGCCAAACTTCTCGCGCAGCTCCTGTGCGTGGCTTAAGATATCCTCGATTGTAAGGCCAAGCAGAACCTCCTTGCCAAAATACGATGCTACCGCTTTCATCTCTGTTGGAATTGCTGCATAGTCTGCAGTCAGGTCTGCATGGGAGCCCTTCGTATCTGTAATGCACAGACTGTAACCATATGCATTCATATCGAACTCTACCTTTTCTACCTTCGGATTCTTCACATCTGCAAAATCAATATGCACAAGGTTTCCGACCGAACAAGCCATCTGATCCATCAGTCCGCAAGGCTTTCCGAAATACACATTTTCTGCATACTGTCCGATGATCGCGATCGTGATCGCATCAATGCCGCCATCGTTATACAGATAAGAAAGAATCGTTCCGATTACCGTCTCAAATGCTGCAGAAGAAGAAAGTCCGGCGCCAATCAATACATCACTTGTGATATATGCCTGGAATCCACCAACTGCATAGCCCCGCTCCTTCGCACCCGCAAGCACGCCTTTGATCAGAGCGGTTGTTGATTCCTTCTCCTCTTCCTTTAATGTCAGATCCTTTCCGTCGATCACGATTTCATCATAGCCATCCGAAACCAGACGGATCTGCATGTCCGGAAGCTTCTTCACGATTGCGATCGCATCTAAGTTGATGGATGTCGCAAGTACCTCGCCGTGCTGGTGATCCGTGTGATTTCCACCAACCTCACTTCTTCCCGGTGCACTGTAGATCTCGACTGCATCCGCTCCGTATAATTTCTCATATGTCTCGATAGCTGCCACATAACGATCCTTCTGATATGGGAGCACATCTGCATCTACATAAATATCAAGCAACACATCATCGTATGCACCTGCCTGTAAATTCTTCTTTAATTCTGTTGTCTGTATCATATCGTTCCTCCTTTAAAAATATGTAATTCCATACATTCAATAAGCCGTCGGAACCGATTTCGAACATGCACATTGCGGTTCCTCCTTGTTACATTGAATATACCACTCGTTTAGTAAATATGTCAATACATTTACTAAAGTTTACTATAAACATTTTTGAAATAAATGTAGACTTTATTGTGTAATATGTGGTATATTGTGTTTAGTAAACATTTGAAAGGAGATTTCTATGGCTACCATTCGTGATATCGCTAAAGAAGCTGGTGTATCGGCAGGTGCCGTATCCAGAATTTTAAATAATGATGCTACTTTAAGTGTCGCTGCAGAGACACGGGAACATGTACTTGCGATTGCCAAGAAATTAAACTATACCAAGTCCTCCCGTGCAAAAACGATGGCAAAGCCTGTATTTACGATGGGGATTGTCCTCTGGTATACGGCGGAGCAGGAATTAAAGGACAGCTACTATCTCCGCGTCAGACAGGGCGTGGAAGATTTCTGTATGAAGAATGCCATCCGCGTCGTGCGTATCTTCCCAAATGAACCGGATGGTCTGGCACAGCTTGCCTCTGTCAACGGATTGATCTGTCTGGGAAAATTCTCGAAAAAAGAGATTGATTCGTTTCTGGATATCTGCAGCAATATAGTATTCCTGGACATGCCAGTCGATGGATATGATATCACATCCCTGACACTTGATTTTGAACGTGCTGTCTACGATGTCATGGATTACCTGACCGGACTTGGTCACACGAAGATTGCCCTGCTTGCCGGTTGCGAATATGTCGGAGATGGCGAGCGGCTCATCGATGCAAGAACGGTCGCTTATAAGAAATATATGGAACATCGGGAAATGGACGCTGAGACCTATGTACGAGAAGGAAGCTTTACCGCGCAGTCTGGCTATGATATGATGATTGATCTGCTTGACAGCGGCAATCTGCCAACGGCTGTATTTGCAGCAAACGATGCGATTGCACTCGGTGCTATGAAAGCAATCAAAGAAAGAGGTTATGAAATTCCACAGGATATCTCCATCGTCGGATTCAACGATGAAGAATCGAGTACATTCATAACCCCTCCACTTACAACCATCCATGCCCCATCGTATGATATGGGACAGCATGGTGCAAATCTTGTCTATGTTGCTTCGAATCTCAGCATCAAGACACCACTCAAAGCTAAGATTCCATGTCCGCTTGTCATCCGGGAATCATGTGCCCGTGTCAAAGAGAACGGCTAATAATTGATTTATTCGGATAACAATATTTCTTTTGCCCGGCTGTACTTCTCTCTCCAATGCAGAATCTGCTTTTCGGAGCAGCCGGCCGCTTTCGAGCGGATCTCATCAGAATTATGCGCGAGATCTGCCAGTTTTACCTTCTTTGCAACCGCATTCGGTTTCAGATTCCGTACATAATCATAATAATCTACAGATTTGTCGTGTGTCAAAAGATGCACGGCTTCCGTTACAGCCGGAGGAAACTCCTGTTCCAATTCTTCAAGCGTGACTTCCGTATCTTCCACGACATCATGGAGAAGTGCCACCGTACAGCTTACCTCCTCATCCATCTGTTCTGCCAGATGAATCGGATGGAAGATATACGGCACCCCGCTTCTGTCCACCTGTCCCTCATGTGCATGATAGGCAAGCTTCATTGCCTTGATTGTCATACTTGTATAAACCACGGATTTCCTCCCACTGTCACTGTCTGTGTGATTCTCTAATCATTTGCACCCGGCATCTCGTAGAATGCTTCGGTCTCGTCAATATCATTGACTGGTGGCTTCAAGCCTTCGATCGTAATGTTATGTTTCTGTGCATAGTCCCAGAGTGCTGCATGAACAGCTTCCTCTGCGAGCAGAGAACAGTGTACCTTCACTGGTGGCAACCCGCCAAGTGCTTCCATAACTGCCTTGTTTGTAAGCTTCAATGCATCCTGAATGGATTTGCCCTTGATCATCTCGGTTGCCATACTGCTTGTTGCAACAGCCGCACCACAGCCAAATGTCTTGAACTTGCAGTCACGGATGATCTGATTGTCATCGACATCGAGGTAGATACGCATGATATCGCCACACTTCGCATTTCCGACTGTACCGACACCACTGGCATTCTCGATTTCTCCTACGTTTCTTGGGTTCGTGAAGTGTTCCATAACCTCTTCACTGTAATCTATAATCTGACTCATCGTCATTACCTCCTAATTTTAGTATCCTGTGTATGGGCTTACTGCTTGTTCTTCTTTACGAAGTCCTCATAAAGCGGTGACATGCTGCGCAGACGCTCTACAACCGTCTTGATTGCCTCTACGGTATAGTCGATTTCTTCCTTGGTTGTCTCATCAGACAATGTCAGACGCAGTGATCCATGTGCGATCTCGTGTGGCAGACCGATGGCAAGCAATACATGCGATGGATCAAGTGATCCGGATGTACATGCAGAACCACTGGATGCACAGATACCCTTCTGGTCAAGCATAATCAGAAGTGACTCACCCTCGATGAACTGGAAGCTGAAGTTTACATTGTTTGGAAGACGCTTTACCTTGTCGCCATTTAACTTCGTGTATGGAACCTCGTCTAATACACGCTTGATCAGGTAATCACGCAGCTCGACTTCCTTCTTTGTACGTTCTTCCATCTTCTCTTTTGCGAGTGCTGTTGCACGGCCAAAGCCTACGATACCCGGTGTATTATGTGTACCGGCACGCTTACCACGCTCCTGTGCACCACCATGGACGAACGACTCAATCTTCACACCATTTCTTACATATAAAATACCGATTCCCTTCGGTCCATTGATCTTATGACCACTGGCTGACAGAAGGTCGATATGATATTCGTCTACATTGATTGGCACATGTCCGTATGCCTGTACCGCATCTGTATGAAACAGAATCTTATGCTTCTTCGCGATCTCACCGATCTCCTTGATTGGCTGGATGCTTCCGATCTCGTTATTTGCAAACATAACGGAAATCAGGATTGTATCCTCACGGATTGCCTTCTCCAGCTCGTCAAGCTTCAGGATACCATTCTCATCCACACCAACATACGTGATCTCGTAGCCAAGCTTCTCAAGATACTCGCATGTATGCAGGATTGCATGATGCTCGATGGCTGATGTGATAATATGCTTACCTTTGTTCCGAAGAGAAAATGCAAGCCCCTTCAATGCCCAGTTATCAGACTCGCTTCCGCCGCCTGTGAAATAAATCTCATTTGGCTTTGCACCAAGGAAATCTGCAACTTCCTTTCTTGCATTTTCAACCGCTTTCTTGCTCTCGCCAGCGAAGCGGTATACACTTGCCGCATTTCCATAATACTCTTCGAAATATGGATTCATTGCTTCATATACTTCCGGTGCAACTTTCGTTGTCGCCGCATTATCTAAATAAATTAACTCACTCATTGCTATGAATGCCTCCTTAATTCTTTACTTTTGTCCATGAAAAATTATAATCAGACATGTTTCAAAAGTCAACGAAACCGCCTGTTTTTATAATGAGAATAAATTTCATTTGCAGTACTTCTCATACTGCTTTAAGATCTCAATATAACGGCTTCCAAGATGGCTGAGCGGGATTCCCTTTCGTTTCAGATACCCGATCGTCATCGTCTCCTCACCTGCAAACGGCACCGCCGTATAACCATCTCCGTTTAACTCCTCACAGATAATACCGGAGCAAAGCGTATAGCCGTTTAATCCGGTCATCAGATTGAGCATCGTTGCCCGGTCATCCGCCTTGATCGTCTGCTTGTATTCGAGGTTGCTCAAAACCTCCTCCGCAAAATAGAAGGAATTTTTATTCCCCTGTTCAAACGACAGACACGGATATGGCTCTAAATCCGAGAAGGAAATGGACTCCTTCCCGGCAAGCGGATGTCCACTTGCCAGATACACGTAAACCGCACAGTCAAACAAGGGCTTAAATTCCAGTTCATTTGCATCAAATACCTTCTGCAGCGCTTTCTGGTTAAAGCTGTTCAGATACAGGATGCCAAGCTCGCTCCGGAAGTTCTTGACATTCTCGATGACCTCGCCGGTCTTCGTCTCGTGCACGGCAAGCTCGTACTCGTCAAGTGAGAAATTCCGTGCCAGCTTGATGAACGCCTCCACTGCAAATGAATAATGCTGCATGGATACACTGAACTTCCGCTTGTGCTCCGCGGCGCCTAGGTATTTCTCCTCCATCATCTGCTGCAGTTCCACCATCTGTCTGGCATAGCTTAAAAACTCTTCGCCCTCCGTCGTCACGACGATACCGCGGTTTGTCCGCAGAAAGATCTCTATCTGTAATTCTTCCTCTAAATCATGAATTGTATTCGATAATGCCGGCTGCGATACAAAAAGTTCGCTCGCCGCCTTGTTCATCGACTTCATATCTGCAATTGTCACTGCATATCGTAGCTGCTGTAATGTCATACGCCACTCCTATTCTTTCCTTTTACTCACACCCCGAATCACCACCGCGATTCCAAATGTCACGACCTCGGTAATCGGGAATGCCATCCAGACACCGGTCACCCCAAACAGCTCCGACAGCACGAACGCCATCAGGCTGATCACAACAATACCTCGTGATATCGCAATCAGGGAAGATGCAAGCGCCTGTCCGGTCGCACTGAAAAAACCCGCCAGCACGATATTGACCGCCGCCACTAAGAACCCTAAGAAATAAATCCGGAGTCCCGGCACGGCAAGCTTCGCTAACTCCGCCGACTGCGAACTGTTGAAGATGCCAACCAGTCCCTGTGCGAACACCCATACCGCAGATACAAGTGCAATCGACAGGATGACCGCGATCACGAGCGACTGCCGCAGGATCTTTCTGACATCCTCTTTGTCACCATGTCCGTACGAGGTACTCGCAAGCGGCTGTAAGCCCTGCGATACACCATTGAAGATCGCCGTTCCGACGAGTGCGATGTTCGCGATCACACCATATGCGGCAACTGCGTTATTTCCGGATAATGCAAGCAGAATAAAATTAAATACGAGCGTTGTGATACTGTTCGCGATCTCGCCGACAAATGCCACAACACCAAGGCTTGCAGCAGAAGCAAGCAGCTTGAAGCTCGGCAGATGCCATTTGAACACGATCGTATTTTTCTTCGAGAGATAATGGATCATGCAGATACCGATGCTGATGATCGGTGACACACCGGTTGCAAGTGCTGCACCGCGCATTCCCATGTGCATCGGAAACATAAATACATAATCAAACACAATATTAAACAAACTGCTAAGCAGCGTTGCCGCCATCGCGATGTTCGGCGCGTTATCATTTCTTACAAATGCGGTAAACGTATAGTTCGCAATAAAAAATGGCGAGAACAGCATCGCAATCCGCAGATAATCCGTACCGATCGACAGGATATCTGCATCTGCTCCCATCAGCTTCAGAATCTCTGCCGGGAAAAAGTTTCCAAGCAGTGTAAATCCAATTCCGATCAGAACTGCGAACATCACAGCATTTGAGAAATACAGCTTCGAAGTCTCATTGTCGGTCATCTTGCAAAGCGAGTACCGCGTCGCAGAACCAATTCCGATTAAAGAACCAATGGCAAATAGCAACCCATAGATCGGCAGCGTCAGATTCAACGCCGCGATACCGAGGGTTCCATTTGCCACGGAGATAAAAAATGTATCTGCGAGGATGTAGCACGACATGCCCATCATCGCAAATACATTTAAAAATATGAACTTTCTTAATTTCTTGCCTGCGTTCATCTACTCGTTGTTATTTTCTGTGAAATAACCCTTTCTTCTCATAAGGCTTGTGCTCGATACCAAGTACCTTGTAGCCAAGCTTCTCGACTTCTTCTGTGAATTTTGCATCATCGAAGCCTTCCTCAGCTACGATCACAGTCTCCTTCTTCGCATGGGAAGAGCTGACTTTCTTCACCTTGAAATTATTTCTTACCATGTCGTTCATATGTGACTCGCACATACCACACATCATACCATCGATCTTTGCAATAATCTGTTCCATTTTGTTTTTCCTCCTTAAACTACATGAATTTATATAGAATGTCAACCTCTTCTATGCTGTCTCCCGCTTCTTCTTTCCGAATTTGAACAGATTCAGACGAAGCGCATTGGTAACAACACAGAAGCTTGACAGACTCATCGCTGCTGCACCGAACATCGGATTCAATGTCCAGCCAAATAAATGAACCCACGCACCTGCGGCAAGCGGGATTCCTATAATATTGTAAATAAATGCCCAGAAAAGATTCTCGTGGATATTCCGCAAGGTCGCACGGCTCAACCGGATTGCTGCCGGCACATCGGATAACCGGCTCTTCATCAGCACAACATCCGCCGCGTCAATGGCAATATCCGTTCCGGCTCCGATCGCGATACCCATATCCGCACGTGTCAGTGCCGGAGCATCGTTCACACCATCGCCGACCATCGCAACCTTTCCTTTCTTCTGCAGATCTGCGATCACTGCTTCCTTTCCATCCGGAAGCACACCGGCGATTACTTCATCGACGCCTGCCTGCTTACCGATTGCCTGAGCCGTCTGCTCGTTATCACCGGTCAGCATAACAACATGAATACCCATATTTTTTAGCTCTGCGATTGCTTCCGGGCTGTCCTCCTTCATCACATCGGCAACTGCCACCATACCAAGGATCTTGCCATCCTCCGCGAAGAACAACGGTGTCTTTCCTTCGGTTGCGTATACATCTGCCTGCTTTTGTAGCCCAGCTTCTTCCTCTTTTGCTATCTTGACCTGACTGGAAATATACTTCCAGTTTCCACCCTGCAGATGCTTTCCATTCCGGACGCCCGTCAGACCATTTCCGGAAACTGCCTGAAACTCCTCGACACCTGCTTCTGTCTGGTTGTTTGCATCGCCCCATGCGATGATCGCCTTCGCAAGCGGATGCTCACTTTTCTGTTCCAGCGCATATGCGGCATGCATCAGATACGACTCCTCGCAGCCGACCGGATAGATATCTGTCACACGTGGTTCGCCCTTTGTGATCGTACCAGTCTTATCGAGTGCAACGATCTGTACCTTTCCTGTTTCCTCCAGAGAAACGGCTGTCTTAAATAAGATTCCATGCTTCGCACCCACACCATTTCCAACCATGATGGCAACCGGAGTTGCAAGTCCGAGTGCACACGGACAGCTGATAACCAGAACCGAAATAGCTCTTGCAAGCGAATATCCAACCGGTCTTCCTACGAGCATCCAGATCACAAATGTCACGATTGCAATGCTGATAACGATTGGTACAAATACACCGGATACTTTATCTGCCACCTTCGCGATCGGTGCTTTCGTTGCCGCTGCATCACTTACCATATGAATGATCTGCGACAGCGTCGTATCCTCGCCAACACGGGTTGCCTCACAGAGCAGATACCCGGACTGATTGAGTGTCGCTGCAGATACCGGATCGCCCGGATTCTTATCAACCGGGATACTCTCTCCGGTCAGTGCGGATTCATTGACTGCACTGTTTCCTTCCTTGACAAATCCATCCACCGGGATATTCTCACCCGGACGGACGGCGAACAGATCACCGATATGAAGCCGCTCGATTGGCACAGTCTGCTCCTCACCATCCTTGACTAGAACAGCGGTCTTTGGTGCCAGCTTCATCAAGCCCTTTAATGCATCGGTCGTCTTGCCCTTCGACTTTGCTTCGAGCATCTTCCCGACTGTGATCAATGTCAGGATCATCGCTGCAGATTCAAAGTAAAACTCATGCATGTAATGCATTACCATATCGTCCTGCCCTTTGACAACTGCATCGGTCATTGCAAACAGCGCATACACACTGTAGATAAATGATGCTGCAGATCCAAGTGCCACGAGCGTATCCATGTTTGGTGCCCGGTGTATAAGTCCTTTGATACCGCTTATGAAAAACTTCTGGTTTACAACCATAATCGCGATCGTGAACAGAAGCTGTACAAGTCCCATCGCTACGTGATTGCCCTCGAAGAACGGTGGCAACGGCCAGTTCCACATCATATGTCCCATTGACACATACATGAGCGGGATCAGCAGAACCACCGATGCGATCAGACGTTTCCGCATCAACGGTGTCTCTGTATCTTTCAGTGCGTCTTCCTCATCCGCTTCACTGCCGGACTGTTTTCCAGCTTTTATCTTCGATGCTTTATAGCCGGCTTTCTCGACCGCCTGAATGATTGTCGCTGCATCTGCCGTTCCTTCCACGCTCATCGAATTGGTGAGCAGGCTCACGGTACAGGTTGTCACGCCATCCACTGCGGAGACTGCTTTCTCGACACGTGCGCTGCAGGCGGCACAGCTCATACCCTTCACTTTATATTGTTCCATGTAATAAATTTTCCTTTCCTATGAGTTGTATGGAATTACCAATCTACGCAGACGCGCTCTCGCTCGGTTCATCACGCAGTGGTACTAAACTCACAGCAGCAAGCAGCTGTTCGTTAAGTGCCAGCGTGCTTCAACGGTCTGCTTTAGATTTGGTAATTCCATACAACTCATATATAGTTTTTCTTTATGCTTTCTTACTCTCACTTCATTAGCTTTTGCAGCAGTGTTACCAGTTCGTCGATCACTTCGTCGTTTCCTTGGCGGATGTTGTCTGCCACACAGGTTTTTACGTGGTTGGCAAGCAGTACCTTATTGAAGCTGTTGAGTGCCGATGTGACCGCGGAAACCTGGATCAATACATCCGTACAGTATGCATCCTTTTCCAGCATATTCTCGATGCCTCGCACCTGTCCCTCGATCCGCTTCAGCCGGTTCATCAAATCCTTTTTTTCTTTTTCCTGTCGTTCTTTATGTTTCCCAGAACAACAGGGACAATTCTTTTCTTCTTTATTTTCTTCCATAAATCAAATACCCCCTACGGGTATATAATCTATACCGGTAGGGGGTATTTGTCAATAGGTTTATTTGATACGATTTCTCATTTACTTCTCATTTACATAAGCTGGCGTTGCATTTCTGCCAAGCTTTGCGAGCATTTCCTTATCACTTGCAATTGTTGCGCAGGCAACGGTTGTCAGCATATCGCCTGTGATTGTCGCAGATGCGCCAGACTGGAATGCGATCTCTCCATCGTTTGTCAGAAGTGCACGTCCGGCTGCCAGACGGATATTTGCCTCCGGGTTGATATAACGGAAGAATGCGATTGTACGCAGGATGTCATCCTCGGTTAAAGACTCACGATCTTCGAGCGGTGTTCCCTTGATTGGCATCAATGCATTGATCGGAATCGACTCCACGCCTGCTTCTGCCAGATCCACTGCCATACTCAGACGATCTTCCCATGTCTCACCCATACCGATGATACCACCGGAGCAAGGACACATGCCCTCTGCTTTGACTGCCTTAAGTGTCTCGATCTTCTGATCGTAAGTATGTGTGGTACAGATATTCGGGAAGTTTCTTCTCGAAGTCTCAATATTATGATGGTAGCTTGTCACACCTGCCTCATGCAGACGGTGTAGCTGCTCTGGTGTCAGGAATCCCATAGACGCGCAAAGGTCGATCTTGCATTCCTTGTGCATCCGCTCAAATGCGTGAATCGCTTTCTCGAACTCTTCTCCGGTCAATGCACGACCACTTGTTACAATTGAGAACCGGTGTACTCCATGCGCCTCATTGAAACGACATGCCTCCATGATCTTCTCCTCGTCTAAGAAATCATACACTTCACAGTTTGTATGGTTGTGTGCGGACTGTGCACAGAACTTGCAATCCTCCGGACATCTGCCGCTACGACCGTTGATAATCGAGCACAGGTCTACATCCTCACCGATAAAATATTCCCGGATCTTATCCGCACCTGCACGCAGCTCGTCCAGATCACAGGTCAGGAATATAGACAGATCATCGTCCTTCGTGATTCTTCTTCCCTTTATGATCTCCTCTGCCAGTTCCATCATTGTTGCCATTTTTCTCGTCTCCTTTTTCTCTTGTATTTCTATCAATTGCAGAATATATTCATGATGCTATTCCACAACTGTCCATTGCATATATTATAATTTTAAAATTACATATCCATCATCATTTCATCTGCGGATTTTCATTTCTTATCATAATCATCTAAGAAATGATGCTTCACACCATTCTGCTTGTATGCGATTACCGTACTCAAATTCACATTCTCCACACTCTTGAAGATGTTTCCTTCCACAAACGGATTCGTCTTCGCAAGCTCATGGATTAGTTTCTTCACTTCCAGACGTTTGGAATTGCTCTGTCCATCCTTATCACACGACGAACAAGTATCCGTGAATTTGCAGGCACACTGAATAAAATGCAGATGATTCGCATCCCGCCACGCCTTGATATCATCCTCACGCACAAGATACAACGGACGGATCAGTTCCATGCCCTCAAAGTTTGTACTGTGAAGCTTCGGCATCATCGTCTGTATCTGTGCACCATACAACATTCCCATCAGAATTGTCTCGATCACATCATCGTAGTGATGTCCAAGTGCAATCTTGTTGCATCCAAGTGCTTTCGCCTGACTGTACAGGTGTCCACGCCGCATACGTGCACACAGATAGCAAGGCGATTTCTCCACATGAAAGACTGACTCGAATATATCCGATTCGAATATCGTGATCGGAATATTTAAGTTCTTCGCATTCGTCTCAATCACCTGCCGGTTCTCCGGACTGTAGCCCGGGTCCATCACAAGAAACTGCACCTCAAACGGAAACTTGTTATGCCGCTTCAACTCCTGAAAAAGCTTCGCCATCAGCATGGAATCCTTGCCTCCGGAGATACAGACCGCAATGTTATCGCCCGGCTTCACAAGCTCATACTCATTGATTGCCTTCGTGAACTTGCACCAGATCTTCTTGCGGAACCGCTTCCGTATACTTTCTTCCACGTCCTTTGCAAAATCCGTATCCGGTTGATCTGCCGGTTCCTGCATCGCAAGCATCAGCCACGCCATATAGCCGCCCTCTAAGTTATAAGCTTCCACGCCCTGCTCCCGCAGCATCAGCACCGCATCCGCGCTCGCCTCTCCACGTTTGCAGTAGATCAGTATCTTCCCTGCGTCTTTCCACTCATCAATATATTCGGAAAGTTCTGCCTGCGGCACAGATATGGCTTCCGGCAGATGTCCATATGCATACGACATACTGTCCCGGATATCCACGATCGTATATGCCTTATAATCCTTTAATTCCTCTGGTGAAATATCGTACATGTCCTTATCCTCCGAGCTAAAATCCATGCAACATACTCCGAATCGAAGCTGTTACCCCATTCCGGGCTTTTGCAGTTATCTGCATCCGCCACCCATAAATATCAGAAATTCTACCACATCACCTTCCTGCAATCTGGTATCTGAAAATTGCTCACGTTCCACAAAATCATCATTCACTGCTACCTTCACATGCTCCGGTGTCTCCAGCTGCTCCTGCGCAATCAGCTCCGCCACCGTGATGCCATCAGCAACCACTTTCTTTTTCCCGGCTAATTCTATATTCATGCGGGGTTCCTCCCTGTATAAAAATTATAGCTGTTTCCTGTTACCTTTTTGCAGGTATACATTGTAGCATCTGCACGCTGATATACCTTTTCAAATGCATGCTCCCGATCCGGTGTACAAAGTACTGCGCCCAGGCTGACAGAGACTGCATCCCCTTTCATCTTCGGGATTGCAATTTCCCGAATCCGTTCAAAAAATGCCTGTATCATTGTTTCCGCCTGCATCCGCTCCGTTACTTCCGGTGCATACACAGCAAACTCATCTCCGCCAAGCCGCATACAGACCCCTGCCTGCTCAAAGGTCTGCTTCAACGCATTTGCAACCTGTACCAAAACCTCATCACCGGTACTATGTCCATATGTATCATTGATATGCTTAAACTTATCAACATCAAACAATAAGAACATACCATTTTTCTTTGCCTTTAACAACTTCTCGATCTGTGATTCTCCATATCCGCGGTTGCAGATCTTCGTCAAAGCATCCATCCGGGACTGCACAAGCAGACGTTGTTCAAACTTTTTATTTTCTGTAATATTCATGACGCTTGTCAGACTGACGCGATCTCCATTTGCAAGCGTAATCAGCTTCGTATGACAAAGCACAAATATACGCTCATCGCCGCGCATGACCTCATATTCCCGCACATATGGCTTCACAAGTGTATCACGTACTGCCAGATACTTTTCCATTGCTTTTTTATCCACAAAATGGGAAAGAAAATCTTCATGTGTAAGCTGGTTTCTCTTTGTCTCATCAATTCCAAGCATCTCCATCAGCGCACGATTGATCACAAGAATCCGATTCGTCCTGATTTCCACTGCAATCACTCCGCCACTTTGCATCTGGAGTAGTTCTCCATAGATTTCATTCTGATTTTCCAGTGCCTGCTCGAGTGCTGCCTGATATTCGAGTTCCTTCTTTTTTTCCTCGTCAATATACTGCACACCATAGATTACATTATTCAGATCCCCATTTTCCAGCCGGTCAACGACAATAAAGTTTGCACGGCACCATCGGTCTGTCGAGCTGTAAAACTCATGGCTGATATAATCGCATTGTTTCATCCGTTCATTTAATGTCGTAAGCTCTGAAAACGCAAGTGTTCCATCCCAATACTGTGGATCTGTCAAATGTTCCATCACGGAGCGCATCTGCTCTGTTGCATGCTCCGTCCGGTTTACATATCGGCGCACATCACTGTTGCTGTTAAGCTCCTTCTGCGTATCTGCCGGAATATTCAAAAGATGCATAGAAATATATATATGTGCCAGAGCATTAATCACACGTTGTTCCAATGTAATCCGCTTCTGGATATCATTGACAATCAACGAAGCAACGGACTGGAGCAGTGACAACGTATATGTATTATCCTTCGGATTGTCAACGCCGATAAAACCAATCAGTTTTGTCTCTGAATAAAGCGGTGCCACCATCAGACTCTCCACGCCCTGTATTTTGAGCAGCCGGTACTCCTCAGAGTTTTCATCCAGTTCTCCATCTCTGGAATTTAAATACACCTCTCCCTGCTCCTCAAATAAAGCCAACCACCGGTCAATCGTAGATATTTCAAGATTCTGCAGCATATCTTTTTCCGGTATGATTCCCGCTTTACAATATTCATAGGTATTGTCCATATGAATTTCATCTTCTGCAAATTCAAAAATGTACGCACGATCTGCATCATGAAATTTTGCAATGATTTCCAGCAGGTTCAGAATAGCATGATCCATATCGTTGCCGGCACGAAGCGTATGGATACACTGCATCAAAGCTTCATCAAATTGTTCATGCTCCATTTTTTCATCCCCTTTTTATTTACAGCTTCAAATCTCTGTATGTGTTCACAAGTTCTGTGATCATATCTGCATTTTCTGATTCTGCTGCCTCAGAAAGTGCCTGTAAAAATTCCAGATTATCTCCATCATAGCCATAGCTTTTCAGGCGATCCAAGTGCATTCGTACCTGTTCAAAATCTCCTGTGCCGGCAAATTCCGCAATTTTATCAAGCACCGCAATTGATATCACCGTAAGATCCTCTGGTATCTGCATATCTTCGTCCGAGTCTGCCTGACCGGCTTCTTCGTCTTCCACCACAGCTTCTTTTTCACTTTGCTGTGCCATCTTTGCCGCATACTCTTCATCCGTCATGCCGGATACCTCGTCGACAAACCGCTCATAATCCTCCAGGATCAAAAGCAGATATACAAGTTCATCAATGAATCCTCGCAGATTCTGCCGCAGCTGATCACGCTTTCCAACATTGATCGACGTCTCCATTCTCGCTGCATATCTTGCCAGCTCGTATGCGCCAATACTGTTCGACAACGTACGGATGGAATGGATCTTCGTCTTAAATGCCCGGATATCCCGCGTTGATTTCTCTGCCAATGTGTTTGCCACATCTTTATTCTGTGAATAAAATGCCTGTATCAACTTATTATACACTTCTATACTTCCACCGATACGCTGAATGGCCTCTTCCACATCCAGTGATTCCTGCAGACGAAGCAGCCCTTCCCGAAACCGCGAGCCCTCGATCAAAAGCCGGATATCGTCCGAACGTTCCTGCAACTTATCCTCCGGGAGACAATCCTTTAATATTGCTGCCACCCGTCGTGGTTCGATTGGTTTTACCATACTATCTGTAAATCCTGCCGATATGTGGCTGCCACGGTTTCCCTCGATGGCATCCGGATCAAGCGCTATAATCGGTAACATCGCATACTTGATATCATCGAGTTCCCGGATTTCCTTCATTGCATCAATGCCATTCATGATCGGCATCGACAGATCCATAAAGACAACATCGTACTCATGATTCAATACCATATCAATCGCACTAAGCCCCGATGTTGCAACATCGAGCTTCATATCAAAGGATGTAAGCACCTTACGGCTGACCTCAATGCTGACCTCATCATCATCAACCAGCAGCGCGGATACCTCCGGCAGCCAAAGCTTCTCTGCATCCTCCTTGGACACGGTATCCTCGATCTTCGATACGACCTGTCCACTGCTCAGCTTTACAGCCGGTTTCTGGTTCAATGACAACACGAAGGTTGAACCTGCACCATACACGCTTTCCACAGATAACTCCGCATCCAGAATATCCGCGTAGCCCTTCGCGATTGCAAGTCCAACGCCATGTCCCGGATGGGTACTGTTTTTCATGCTGTCTCCACTCTCATACAGATCAAATATATTGTCCAGACGTTCTTCCTGAATTCCGATACCTGTATCCGCAATTGTAAATACAATATTGAGCATATCCTGATGTGCATGATCCGTATACTCATAGCTGTCCACAGACAAGGTGATACTTCCCTGCTTCGTATAGCGGATTGCATTGTCCAGCAGGCGCACAAGAATATTTCGGATCTTATCGACATCACCAATCAAATTGTCCGTTACATTTTCACCAAGCTCCACAAAGAACTTTACAGACTTATCCTTATCTGCCAGCTCCTGCAATGCAAGCTCCGACATATCTGCTACCAGATCAGAGATCGCGTAATTACTCTCCTCCAGTTCAAAACGTCCAGATTCCAGCTTGGCAAGCAGTATAATATCATCGACACTCGCCAGAATATCATTTCCAATATCATAAATGCCGCGGATGTCCTTTCGATACGGAGAATCCTTATCCACCATATGCAGAAGTTCATCAGCCTTTACCATCATCGCATGGATTGGTGTCTTGATCTCATTACTCATGTTTGCTAAGTAATCGTTCTTCGCGGTACTTGTCTTGACCGCTTCTTCATGCTCTCTCGACAACTGTTCCAACGCAGAGGTCTTGGATTTCAACATCCGTCTGACACGGATCACCGTGAGCACCAGCAGCAAAAATACAATTACCAGACTGAAGATCAGGATAATACGTGCCATCGGGCTTTCAAAGACACTCTTCTCCTTTTCAATCACAAACGAAAGCGGCTCCGCACACGCGGTTCCGTCGCCATTATACGCGTTCACAGTAAATGTGTAAACACCACCGTCCAGATTCGTGTAAACCGCCTGCAGCACATCGTCGCCATGCAATTCGGTCGGATTGGACTCAAACCCTTCCAATCGGTATTCCACCTTGATATTTGACCGGTTTGTATAGGAAAAGACTGCAAAATCAATCGTCACCTTCGATGCATCACTCTTAATCACAAGGCCATCGTTCAGATCATCAAACTCATAAGAAGTTCCGTCAATATCAATTCGTGTCACCTTGATGATTGGCTGCACCTCGTTGTACCAGATATTCTCCGTATCTAAAACCGAAATACCCTCATTGCAACAGATATACAGCTTTCCTTTCGTATCAATACAAGCATTCCCGGTCGTATTGATTGTCTTTGTCAGACCATCTCCCGTTGAAAAATACCGCCCGGATATTCCGTTACTTCCAAGCAGCTCATCCTCCGAAGAACGAAGCACGCCCATCGAACCAATCAGCCAGACAGAGCCACGCGCGATCTCAATATCATACACACTGTTTGAATATTCTACGTTGCTGATCATACGAAACGCTTCATTATAGAAACATAAGCCACTGTCTGTACCGATCCAGACGCCCTGCTCGCCCTGTGCAAAACAGGAGACAACATCCGAATTCAGACCATCCTCCGTGCTGTAATGCAGCAATGTATCTTTTCCGGCTTCCAATTCATAGATTCCTTCGCCATCGGTACCTGCCAGTATATCTCCCTCCTGTGTCTCAAACAGGGACAATATATTGACCTCGGCAAGCTCCTCTCCACTCCGATAAACCTGTTCCACTTTTCCGGTTTCGTCCAGAATCGCGAGTCCTTCCGTCGTGGCAACCGCAAGTCTGCCATCCGATAACGGCAGCGTACAATTCACCGCCATACCCGGCAATCCATCTGATCTTCCATACACTGTGATTGTTCCGTCTGCCTGATATTTCACAACGCCATATTTTCGATTGGTCGATATCCAAAGTGTACCAGAATCATCCGCCGTGATATGCCGCACACTGACATTCTTCAGCTGCTCTGTCAGATCATTGACTTCCTGCTCTTCCTTTGCATTATAGATATAAAGTCCATCATCTGTTGCAATGTATTTTTTCCCACGATATTCATATACGGCATTTACCATGCTTTCAGCCATGCCACTTGCCATATTGTAATCAGAAAATTTGCTCTTCGTCAAAAGCAGCAGCCCCAGGCGAGAAGATGCAATCCAGTAATTTCCCTCATAATCCTGAATCATATCCGAAATATATGTGTCAATCTGACTGTCATTGATACGGACAAAATTCGACTGCTTATCAAAATATCCATAACCGTTGTCTGCACACACCCACAGTCTGCCCTCTGCATCCTGCATGAAATTGTTAATGCCCTCGACACCAGCTGCCAGCGTCCGTTTGCTTGTGGCTGTCCGATAGGCGCGGACTTCCCTGCCGCTGCTTCCTACATAGACATAATCCTGACAAGTCTGGATTGTGTTCCACTCTTCTCCTGACTCTTCCTGCTCTGTAATCTCATGCAGCACGCCTTCCTGATTAAATACATAGATCTTTCCACCTGTGGCAAGCCCCCAGATTTCATTCTCCTTTGCAGTTAATCCACGAAATTCCATATTTGCAAGCACGGCATCTGAATAAGCATCAAGGCAATATGCTGACGTATCCGAACGTTTATCCTGATCTGCCTGTGCAATCACGAACAAGCCGCTTGTACATGCCACGTAAATTGTCCCATCCTGTCCTTCTGTGATTGCCAGAATCGTTTTATTTCCATTGTAATATTCTTCCTGCAGATGATGTGTCTGTCCATCTTCTATATAAAACAATCCGTAGTTGTCCGTGCCAATCCACATCCGCCCATCCTGATCCTGCATGATACAGTTGATCGAATACAGATCCGTACGATCGGTATCCCACAGATCAATACTCTGAAATCCGGAACCATTGGAACGATAAAGTCCACCATCCGTGCCTGCCCATATATAACCGGATGATGACTGATACAGACAGTTTACTTCGTTGCTGCCAATGCCTGATTTCTGGTTATATACAGACTGCATATACCCAGCCAGGAAAGAATCCTTTGCATACGACATAACCGGACTCCAAAAAGAAAGCAGCAGAAAAAGGCATACCATAAGGAATGCCATACTTTCTGCTGCCAATTTATGATTGTTCCACTTATTCTTTATCATATTGGTATCAATCTTTATCTTTCATTTTTTTATGCTTCTTTTAAGAATACTTTATAACACTTATATGCCTCATAGATATCCGCCTTGGATGTAATCTCCCAAGGTGCATGCATATTCAAAACAGCGACTCCACAATCAATGACTTCCATGCCATACAATGACAGGATGTAAGCGATCGTTCCACCACCGCCGACATCAACCTTTCCAAGCTCTGCGGTCTGGAAGCAGACCTCATTTTTATCCATCATCTTACGGATACGTGCAATGTATTCTGCATTTGCATCGTTGCTTCCGGACTTTCCTCTGGAACCGGTAAACTTGCTGAATACAACGCCACGTCCAAAATAAGATGCGTTGTTTTTCTCAAATGCATTTGCAAATAAAGGATCATACGCTGCATTTACATCGGAAGAAAGCATGCTGGAGTTTGCCAGACATCTGCGCAGCGATAACTCACTGAATTCTCCCATTGCATCCATCAGTTCTGCCACAGAATTCTCGAAGAAACGGGACTGCATGCCTGTCGCACCGACACTTCCAATCTCCTCTTTATCTGTAAGCAGACAACAGGTTGTCTTTTCTACCTCATCGACTTCCAGCATCGCTGCCAGAGATGTATATGCGCAGACACGGTCATCCTGTCCATAAGACATAACCATACTGTGATCCAGACCTGCCTCCCTTGCATGTCCGGCTGGAACAACCTCGATCTCTGCGGACATAAAGTCCTCTTCTGTCATGTCATACTTCTCTTTCAGAATCTCAAGGATGCCTTCCTTGACTGCATCCTTTTCCTTTCCTTCCAACGGCTTACTTCCAACAAGAACATCTAAGTTTTCTCCCTCGATCACCTTGTTTGCCTTTTTCTCCATCTGCTCACCAGCAAGATGAATCAGCAGATCGGTCACACAGAATACCGGATCATTCTTATCCTCACCGACATTGACTGTGATCACAGTTCCATCCTTCTTTACAACAACACCATGCAAAGCCAGAGGCAATGTTACCCACTGATACTTCTTGATACCACCATAGTAATGGGTATCCAGATATGCAAACTCTTCACTCTCATACAGCGGATTCTGCTTTACGTCCATACGAGGCGAATCAATATGCGCACCTAAAATATTCATACCTTTTTCAAG
>DHJV01000062.1:24050-38039 GCA_002404515.1 Lachnospiraceae bacterium UBA4711
CTATCTGGAACAGGGCAACGGTCTTGTCCATGCAGACACTATATACTTTATCGCCTGCCTTGAGTGACTTCTTGTCCTTCGTGATGTCTTCCAGATTTACATAGCCTTTTTCTTCTGCCTGCTTTACGATCTGCTTTACGCACTCGCGTTCCGTTTTTCCTTTATCCAAAAACTTCAGATAATTCTTACAAAGCTTCTCCAGCTCGTCTAACTGCTTTTTATTGTACGTTGTCCATGCATTTTTACGTCTCATTGTCATAGCCTCCTGTCAAAATCACTTTACCTTCATTATACCAACTTTGATACAACCTTATGTAAAATAGCAAATGCTTCATCGCATTCTTTCTCTGTAATATTGAGTGGTGGTACCAGACGGATCACATTCGGTCTGACCGCCGTGATCAGCAGACCTTCATCGGCAGACTGATACTTCACGTCCGTTGCAATGTCCTTGTTAAACTCAACCCCAATCATAAGTCCGCGTCCACGTACCTCTTTCACACACGGAAGCTTCAACAGCTCCTCACGGAAATATGCACCAATCTTTTCTGCATTTTCCGGAAGCTTCTGATCCATAATCTCTCCAATCTGCGCATAACTTGCTGCACAGGCAACCGGATTTCCGGCATACGTGCTTCCATGTGCCCCTGGTCCAAATGTAAGTGCGAGCTTTGCACTTGTACACATCGCTCCAATCGGCATGCCGCCACCCATCGCTTTCGCCATGCTGACACAATCCGGCTTTACATCATATCCCATAAATGCCATGAGGCTTCCGGTTCTTCCCCAACCAGTCTGTACCTCATCAAATAGTAACAGCATATTACGCTCATCGCACAATTTACGCAGGCCTTGTAAAAACTCTTTCGTTGCAGGAATGACACCGCCTTCTCCCTGTACCGGCTCAACCATAATTGCGATCGTGTCATCGGTACATGCATCCGCAAATGCCTGCACATTATTGAACTCTGCATAAGAAAATCCAGGAATCATCGGATCATAGTTTCTCTGAATTGCTGTACCCGGCTGTCCGGTTGCTGCCAATGTAGCAAGCGTCCGTCCATGGAAACTGTTCTCGGCTGTTACGATATGATAACGGTTCGGTCCAAAATTATCCTTTCCATATTTTCTGGCAAGCTTGATCATAACCTCATTTGCCTCTGCACCGGAATTCTGGAAGTAAATCTTCTCCATGCCAATTGCATCACAGATACGCTGTGCCAACATGACCATCGGAATCGTATAGCAATAATTGGATGCGTGCATCATCTGCTGTGCCTGCTCTATGATTGCTTCCACAACCTTTTTATTACAGTGTCCGGCTGAATTTACAGCGATACCTGCCATAAAGTCAAGATATCGTTTGCCTGTCTCATCAATCACATAATCATCCTCGCCCTTTTCTGCAATGAAATCAAAGCGCTTAAATGTCTCATAGAAATACTTATTATACATTGCTTTAATTTCTTCTTTTGTCTTTCCGGTACTCTTCAAGTCCATTTCTCTCACCTCATATGCTATAAATTTCAGATGCCGACAGGAAACCTGCCGGCATAATATTACTTATTTGTTCCGTATATCTGACTTGCTACCAGATTATCCAGAATTCCAACCAGCTGTCCGATTTCCGGCTTGCTGATCTGAGCATCTGCGCCAAGCAGATCACCCTTCCGCTTCATATCCTCATTGATCAAAGATGAGAATATCACAATCGGAATCTGCTTTAATCCCTCTGTCTCACGAATCTTCTTGATCAGATGATGTCCATCCATCTGTGGCATCTCAATATCTGTAATCAGACACTTTGCACCATATTCCACACCATTGTTCTTCTTCAGCTCGCACAGATAATCCCATGCTTCCTGTCCATTATTCTTGATCGTAAGCTTCGTATAACCTGCTCTGTGCAATGCATCCTCAATCAGCTTGCAAAGCATCATGGAATCCTCTGCAATCAGAATTGGAATGTTGTTACGTTCACGATCTTCCAGTTCTGTCACCTGAGAAATCTTCAGGCTTGTCTCTGGGCAGATGCCCTCCACAATCCGCTCAAAATCAAGGATGATAAGCAGATTGTCTTCATTCTTGATAATACCTGTCGCGATTCCGGTTCCCGGGCCGCTGACCGTTGCATCCGGCTTTACAACATCCTTCCATGATACACGGTTTATGCCAAGCACAGACTGCACATCAAATGCGATATTCAAGTTATTAAAATTTGTCACGATCAAAAAGTTATTCTGCTTGTCTGGATTTGGGAATCCCAATGTCTGGAACAGATCGATGACTGTAATGATATCCCCACGTGGCATGAAGATTCCTTCAATACACGGGTGTGAATTTGGAACCGGTGTGATCTCCTGATACGGAAGAATCTCCCGCACCTTCTCTACATTGATTCCATAATGATTTCCATTTATGATGAACTCAAGAACCTCAAGTTCGTTTGTACCGCTCTCCAATAAAATGTTTGAATCCATATATACCCTCCTTTATGCAAGACCGCTCTTACTGCTCAAGCTGTAACACAGCACTTGTTCCGCCATATTTTACCTGTAATTTCAAGTCCGTCCATTTGTTTGCCACAGAATCAGAAACCGTATACAAAAGCACGGCTTCCTCCCGGCTGCTCGCCTGAATCGTCTTGTCATAGGTATACAGATCGTCCGCTAAGATTGTCAGCATCTGCTTGGTTGTCCGGCTATTATCCACGACAATATTATAATTGACATCCTTGTTGTACAGATCAACTGCCTGGTCCTCGTTCGTCTTGTTTTCCACCTCAAACTTCAACACCAACAGCTTATACCCTTCCGGTGCCTGCACCTCGATATACATACCATCCTGATCATACGATGGATAACTGTCCACCACCATGTAGTATGCATACCGGACAGAGATATGGTTTTCTCCGACAAATGCGGCGATATCAAAATCCGAATCCACGGTTGCGCCGATATCTTCCTTAACTGCCTCATCCGTCCCCGGCTGCGCCTGTGTTGTCTGTCCATCCACAGAGACATCCTGCTCCGTCGTTGCAGCCTCAGTTGTCGTTACTACTTCCGTCGTTGTCTCTGTGGTTGCATCCGTCTCTGTCATCGTTTCCGTTGTTTCATCCAGCTCATCCGGATTATAACGGGTATCATAATTCCGGTCGTATTTTAACAACAGCTCTGCTGCATATTCCGCGATCAGATGATTCTCTTCATCCGTCAGATCAATCACCTGTCCACAGCCGGTTGTCGCAAATACGCTGCATGCGATCAACCCTGCCAGCAGCCGTCGTTTCCATATTCTTTTATTTGTGTGTTTTGTTTCCTGCTTTTTTCTCATACTTTATCTTCTCATGTCATATGCATTGCCTGTTTCTTTACCCACAAGGATAAAATAATTTTACCACTTATTTCACTTATCGGCAAGCACATTAGCATCCAAATCAAAGTAAAAAAGCACTCCGTCCGCTACATTTTCCACACCATATTTCTTTCCATGCGCTTCCATCGTCGCTGCAACGATGGAAAGACCGATTCCATTGCCACCATACTCTCTTGTCCGCGCCTTATCCGCCTTATAGAATTTCTCAAACACACGGCCAATATCTTCCTCCGCAATCCAATCGCCCTGATTGTACACACAGACACGGATATCGCTGCCCATCGGTTTAAACGAAATACGGATCACTCCATCTTTTCTCACATAATGGATTGCGTTTGTCAGATAATTTGTAAAGACCTCCTCGATCATATACTCATCCGCCCACACATACACCGGCGGTTTTTCCTCAAAGATAATCTCCGCACCTTTTTCTTCTGCTAAAATCTTGGTTGAAGCCAGAATCGAATTGACAAAGCCAACCAGCTCAAACCTCTCGATATTGAGCTTCGTATCACCAAACTCAATCTCATTTAACGTAAGCAGACGTTTAACCATCGTATTCATCTTGTGTGACTCATCAATGATAACATCCGTATAGAAATCACGGCTTTCCTTGTCGTCACACATATCATCCTTCAGGCCCTCTGCATAGCCCTGGATCAAAGCGATCGGTGTCTTTAACTCATGCGATACATGTGACAAAAATTCTTTTCGCATATCATCAACCTTACGACGTTCTGCAATATCCCGCTGCAACTCAATATTGGCTGCTTTCAGTTCCGAGATTGTCTGTTCCAGCTTCTCAGACATCTCATTCATGCTGTTGCCAAGCTCTCCGATCTCATCGTTGCTTGTAACCGGAATCTTAACATCAAAATCAAGCTCGCTCATCCGTTTTGCTGCCTTGGACATCCGCTTGATCGGCGCCGCAAAAATATTACTGAACAGCAGCATAAACGCTGTTCCAAATACCATAAGACCGATACAAATATAGATAAACAGATGTGTCATGACCTGCATAACCGACTCCACACGCGCGATTGGTGTACGAAGCAGCACCTCATATCCATTGTCCAATCTTCCGATCAGATCATAATAATCTGCATTTGTTACTGTATCATGGTTTCTTCGGATGATGTATTCACCCGTGCCAAACTGGCTTTCGCTGTCCTCACTTCGGATACTGTTCATGAGACTGCGCATGCCCTCCATCATCTGACCTTCATCATTGATGGATGTATATAATTTTCCATTATCTGAATCCACGATCATCACAACCGCATCCTGCGGATTCTTAATCTGTCCAAACAGATCTCCGTTTTCAAACGCATCTCCGTTCTCATCCCGAAACAGCTCATTACAGGAATTATAAGTTGCGATGAGGTTGTTTTTTATGCTGTAACGGAACACACCGCCAAGTACATAACTGCAAAGCAGCCAGGATGCCGCAATTATAAATACTGAGAAAAAAACAACCATCATGGATATCTTGACCCGAATTGAATTCCGGGTCTTAGCCTTCGAACTTATAACCCATACCCCAGATCGTCTTGATATAGTCACCCTTGCTTCCAAGCTTACTCCGAAGCTTCTTTACATGGGTATCGATTGTCCTGGCATCTCCAAAATAATCGTAGTTCCAGACATTGTTCAAAATCTTCTCTCTGGACAAAGCCACACCACGATTCTGCAAGAAATAATTCAACAGTTCAAATTCCTTATAGGAAAGCTCGATTGGTTTCCCGTCCACCTTTACCTGATGGGCTGCAATATCCATCTCAATTCCGTCTACACTGATCACATTTGACTCTGCGTCTGCCTGTGTTCTGCGAAGTACCGCTTCCACTCTTGCCACCAGAATTCTTGGAGAAAATGGCTTCGTGATATATTCATCTATTCCAAGATCAAACCCACGCAGCTCATCTCTCTCATCACTTTTTGCCGTCAGCATGATAATCGGCACATCGGACATTTTCCGCACTTCCTCTGCAACGCCATATCCATCCAGCTTCGGCATCATAACATCCAGAATAATCAATGAGATGTCCTTGTCCGACATAAAAACATCGACCGCTTCTTCACCGTCCGCAGCCTCCACAACCGAATATCCGTCTTTCACAAGGAAATCTCGAACCAGTTTCCGCATACGACTCTCATCATCCACGACCAGTACTTTTAAATCATTCATCCCAGTTCCTCCTAACTACCATCTTAATCACTTATTGTACCCGATTATAGCATGTATTTTTGTCAATTTTGTGTCTTTGCGTCATTGATTTTTTCTGCCTGTTCGCTGAGTTCTTCTTCCCACTCCTGCAGTTCCTTCTCGCGTGCATCCAACTGTTCCTCCCAGTAAGCGTATTTATCCTGTACCTTCTGTTCAGCATGGAAGTATCCAACATTTTTATTTGTCACAGCAATAAATATCATGCCAACCACAGCTACCGCAAGTGCGACGACCGCGATCGTAAGCCGGATGCGAAGCAGATTCAGGCGCTCCACCTCTTTCTCTGTCTGTTCCTGTTTCTCGCACAGCCGCTCATATTTTCTGCGCAAATGCGCCTCTGTATGCGTCTGGGATACCTTTTGATCCACCTGCGGTTGTGGTACCACATAGGCATCAATCCGGTAACCATTTTCCACAAGATAATCCCGTAATTCCGCCAGGAATCCCAATCCCACATCTGTCCGGAAATAGCTTTTCTCTGTCAGTTTCTGATAGAGGTGATACAATCCGGCGACATCCTCCGGGTTCATATTCTTCTTCAGCTGTGTGATATATGCCTGTTCTTTTTTTTCACGTTCTGTCTGTTCCATACGCAAATCCCTCATATATCAAAAAGCTGCCGGATGTTTCACCGACAGCATTCTTACCATTACTGATTTACTACAATTCCCTGCTCATTCGCAATTGCCTGAAGTTTTGTCTGGTAGTCACTCCGAAGTGTAGCTGCCTCTGCAATCAAGCTGTCTGCCTGTGTCAGATAGTCTGCATTTTCTCCATCAATCGCTGAGACAACCATCTTCATAGCTTCACATTCTTTCTGTACACTCTGCAAATAAGAATCCTTTAACGCCTTTACTTCATCTGTAGCAACTTCGATATTGGAAATCGTTGTGATACAATTCTCCATTGCCGGAATAGCGGTATCCTGCAAAGATGTCTTAAATGCATCAAGATCCTGATCACTGCCACCTGCAAAATAAGCATTATAAAT
Source organism: Lachnospiraceae bacterium UBA4711 (assembly GCA_002404515.1). Classification (GTDB taxonomy): domain Bacteria; phylum Bacillota; class Clostridia; order Lachnospirales; family Lachnospiraceae; genus Coprococcus_C. Next base: position 30,644 of record DHJV01000062.1, read on the forward strand.
ACCTATCGCATTGTCATGATCTGCTTTTGCTGCCGGAAGCTCTTCATTTACAAACTCCACAACATCATCCTTCACAGAAACGGCTGCATCTGCGGATTTCTTTCCGCATCCAGCAAACAGACTGGCAAGTGCCAGTGTAACAACAGCAATATATACTCTTTTTTTCATGTCTTTTCTCTCCCGTTTTTCTTTCGATATTATAAAAATTATATACCATATTTCTCCGCAAGACAAGCGCTAGTTATTCATTTGTCTGCATTTTTGCACGTTGCTCACGCCGGAGCCGTTTTCGTTCTTTCTCTTCCTTTTTCCGCCTGCGTTTTTCTAATTCTTCCCGGTGTGCCTCCACATAGGCTTCATACAGATCCGGACGGCGTTCCTTCGTCCGCTGCACCGACTGCTCATACCGCCACTCTTCGATGTTCTTGTGATGTCCGGAAAGCAACACCTCCGGCACTTTATTTCCCATAAATTCTTCCGGACGGGTATACTGTGGATATTCCAGCAAGCCATCATAGAAGCTTTCATACACGGCACTTTCATCACTGCCAAGCACCCCCGGCACAAGACGGCTTGTCGCATCAACGATCATCATCGCCGGAAGCTCTCCACCTGTCAGCACGAAGTCTCCAATCGACACATAATCCGTCACAATCATCTCCAGCACGCGCTCATCGATTCCCTCATAATGTCCACACAGAAGTATGAGGTCTTCTTCCTTCGCATACTCCTCTGCCATAGACTGCTTAAACGGCTCTCCCTGTGGCGTCATATAAAGCACCCGCACCTTCTTGTCCTTCGCAGGCGTTCCATCTTTTGCCTTGCGTGCCGCGATCTGTGCAAGTACATGCTGATATGCATCATACACAGGTCCCGGCTGCATCAGCATGCCCGCACCGCCACCATAAGTATAATCATCAACATGTCCATACCGGTTGCCCGCGAAATCACGGATATTCACAGCGTTTACGCCAATTAGTCCCTTTTCAATTGCCTTGCCGGTGATGCTCTCATTTAAACCACCAAGCACCATCTCCGGAAATAATGTCATAATATGAAAATTCATATCTGCCTCCGATATCGTTAGTCCAGCAATCCATTCAACATGTGAACAACGATCTTTTTTTCTTCCGCATTGATGTCCAGCACACAGTCCTTAATAACCGGAAGCAACACTTCCCTGCCACTCTCCATCTTCACGACAAATACATCATTCGCACCCGTCTGCATCACATCTACCAAAGTTCCAAGCCTTTTACCATTGTCCTCGAACACTTCCGAATCAATCACATCCGCAATGTAAAACTCGTCCTCTTCGAGTGGAACCGCATTTTCCCGTGTTACATACAGCTCACAGCCCTTAAATTTTTCTATTTCATTTATATCATTAAATTCCGAAAAAGAAAGAATCACCATATTCTTAAAGAATTTACATGATTTTTTCTCTACTGGTACATCGCCACTTTTTGTACGGATAAAACAGTTTTTCAGCTTCTTAAACCGTGCCGGATCATCAGTCGTTGGAAATACCTTAACCTCGCCCTTCAATCCATGTGTCGACGTAATAACGCCAATTCGAAACATATCTTCGCTCATAAATTCCTCCGATAAAGTAATAATTCCCGATGCCTTCCAGCACCGGGAATCCAAGAATTATTTGATGTCTACAATTACCTTTTTATCACCCTTTGATGCAGCCGCCTTCACAACAGTACGAATGGACTTAGCGATACGGCCCTGTTTGCCGATCACCTTACCCATATCATCTCCTGCAACGTTCAGTTCGATTGTTATGGTATCTCCATCGATTGTCTCTTTTACAACAACTTCATCCGGATAATCAACGAGGGATTTTGCAATCAGTTCTACTAATTCCTTCATAACCTGCACCTCCCTTGCACATCAGTCTTACTTCCCGATACCTGCCTGCTTCAAAAGCTTAGCAACTGTCTCAGTAGGCTGAGCACCATCTGCAAGCCACTTCTTAGCTGCATCAGAGTCGATCTTTACAGATGCTGGCTCCTGATTTGGATCATAGGTTCCGATCTCATCGATGAATCTACCATCTCTTGGTGATCTGGAATCAGCTACTACAACTCTATAAAAAGGATGCTTCTTATATCCCATTCTTCTTAATCTGATTTTAACTGCCATGTCAAATTTCACCTCCTTAAAAATCTTTCGTCTATATATAATAGTTTTACTATTATCAAAAATTAGAATCCAAACGGAAGCTTGAATCCGCCGCGGCGTTTGCCACCCATCATACCGGACATCTGCTTCATCATCTTCTTGGACTGTTCAAACTGCTTGATCAGTTTGTTTACCTCGCTGATCGGAACGCCTGCCCCATCTGCAATTCGCTTCTTCCTGCTCGGATTAATAATCTCCGGATGCGAACGTTCCTGCTTCGTCATTGACAGGATGATTGCTTTGGGCATATTCATCGCATTGTCATCAATCTCCAGATTCTGGAGCTGTTTTTTATTTCCAAATCCAGGCAGCATCTTCAGGATATCATTCATGCCACCCATCTTTTCCATCTGTTCCATCTGATCAAGGAAATCATTGAAATCAAAGGAAGCCTTCTTAAACTTCTCTTCCATCTCCTTGGCTTTTTCCTCATCAATCGCAGACTGTGCTTTCTCAATCAGGCTTTCCACATCGCCCATACCGAGAATCCGGCTCGCCATACGATCCGGATAAAACTGTTCCAGATCCGTAAGCTTCTCGCCCATACCTGCATACAGGATTGGCTTTCCGGTTACTGCCTTGATAGAAAGTGCCGCACCACCACGGGTATCACCATCGAGTTTTGTCAGGATCACACCGTCAATTCCAATCTTATCATTAAATGCTGTTGCTACATTGACCGCATCCTGACCGGTCATCGCATCGACCGTCAGAATCGTATATGTTACATCCAGATTTTCCTTAATCTCCGCCAGCTCGTTCATCATATCTTCATCGACATGCAGACGGCCTGCGGTATCGAGAAATACAAGATTGATATCATTCTTTGCGGCATGCTCAACCGCAGCCTTCGCAATATTTACCGGCTTATGTCCGTCTCCCATCGAAAATACCGGGACACCGACCTTCTCACCATTGATCTCCAACTGCTTGATTGCCGCCGGACGATACACATCACAGGCAACTAACAGTGGCTTTTTACCCTTATTCTTAAACTTGCCTGCAAGCTTTGCAACGGTTGTTGTCTTACCTGCACCCTGCAGACCACACATCATCACGATCGTGATTTCATTCGATGGCAGAAGCTTCAGCTCTGTTGTCTCAGAACCCATCAGCTTGTCCATCTCTTCTTTTACGATCTTGATTACCATCTGTCCCGGATTTAATCCCTTTAAGACTTCCTCACCGACCGCACGCTCACTGACGGAATTGATAAACTGTTTTACGACCTTGAAGTTTACGTCTGCCTCCAACAGCGCACGCTTTACTTCCTTCATTGCTTCTTTTACGTCCGCTTCCGTAATGGTTCCTTTGCTTCTCAGCTTCCGGAACACGTTTTGCAATTTGTCTGTTAAACTGTCAAACGCCATGCGTCTCCTCCCAAACAAAATCAAACATCCAACTGTTAAAAATCATCCAGCAGCCCGGTAAGATTCGTGTCAATATCCGCAAACGCTCCGTCCAGCGTCGGGTTCTCATTGCGTTCCCGCAATGCCTGAATCTCCGTCTGTATCGTGGCTACCTTCTCTCTGGCATTCTCAAACTTTTCCACTAATTTCAGTTTTTTCTCAAAGTCCTCCAGCTTCTTATCACAGCGCTTCATCATATCAAACACACCTTGTCTGGAGATTCCGTATTCCCTTGCCAGTTCCGAATAGGACAGGTCATTCATAACAACATCTTCGTATATACTTTTCTGTGTCTGCGTCAACAGCTCTCCATAAAAATCATAGAGCAATGACTGACGTACAAACTTCTCCATCTGAATCACCTGTAAAGTATTTTTCATTTACAAACCTTTTGCATCATACATGGTTTTCCCCTGCTTGTCAAGTATTTTTTCTTAACAAGCATAAATTTTTTATTTACATAATTCTCCACGCTTTTTCATATATTATATGGACGAAAAATCAAGGTATCTCATATGGATCAATATTCTAGTGATACAGGAAATCTAAATGTCATAGTCACAGGCACCGACAGCTACTCTCCACTTTCTTCTGCTACCATCGAAATTGCAAACACCGGGGAACCGAACCGGATCTTAGAATCCGTCAACACAGACCGAAACGGGCAGACCGGAAATATCGAGCTTTCGGCGCCACCACTCGAATACAGCATGGAGCCAACTGACAACCAGCCTTATTCCGGGTACAATGTAAAAATCTCTGCCCCCGGCTATCAGGAGGAAATTGTCTCCGGCGTCCAGATCTTCTCCGGTGAAAATGGATTGCAGTCCATCGTACTGCAGCCATCCGAACAGACACCCGACTATGTCTATAACCCGATCGTCATCGGCGGACACACGCTCTGGGAATACTATCCACCGAAAATCGCCGAGCCGGAGATCAAGCCTTTATCCGAAAGCGGTGAGATTGTCCTCTCGCGTGTCGTCATCCCGGAAACAATCGTCGTGCACGACGGCGTCCCGGGTGACTCCACTGCCACCGATTATTACGTTCCCTACATCGACTATATCAAAAATGTTGCCTGCTGCGAGATCTACTCCACATGGCCGGAAAGCACGATTGAAGCAAACCTTCTGGCAATCATGTCTTTTACTTTGAATCGTGTGTACACGGAATGGTACCGGAACAAGGGCTATAATTTCACAATTACATCCTCCACCGCCTATGATCACAAATGGATCTATGGCAAAACAATTTATCAGAATATCTCACAGATTGCGGACCGGCTCTACAACCGTTATCTCGCCCGTCCAAATGTCAAGCAGCCGATTCTCACACAATACTGTGACGGCAAGCGTGTCTCCTGTCCAAACTGGATGACGCAGTGGGGTTCCAAAGCACTTGGGGATGATGGTTTTTCTGCGATTGATATCATCCACTATTATTATGGATCCGATATGTATATCAATGAGGCTGAAATTGTTTCCGGAATCCCATCCTCCTATCCCGGCTATGATCTGACGATCGGAAGCTCCGGCGAACCGGTGATTACGATTCAGGAACAGCTAAACCGCATCGCGCAGAATTATCCGGCGATTCCAACGATTTCAGTCGATGGAATCTTCGGTTCCGCAACCGCGGAATCTGTGCGTGCCTTTCAGTCTGTTTTTAACCTTCCGGTAAGTGGAATTGTCGATTTTCCAACGTGGTATAAGATCTCCCAGATCTATGTCGGCGTCTCAAAAATCGGAGAAAATATACGGTGAATTTTCTATGTATTGTGTTACTTTGCTTGCATAAATTCCGCATAGCATTTATAATATTAATATGTCATAAAACGCACAGGAGGGGTACTATTTATGGAAAACACAAATACATTTAAGGTACAGTCTACATCCAGCAACTTAATCTCGCTGAATGTGACACCTGGTCACTACGCAACATCTTCTTCCCATATCAATTACTATATTGATATGACGAGTCTGAAAAGCCGTCGAAGCGAAGCACATGCCGCTGCAAAAGTACTGGCTACCCGCTACGCTGCTACAACGATCATTGATACGATCGTCTGCCTGGACGGTACGAATGTGATCGGTGCTTATCTCGCAGATGAACTTCTTAACACAGGTATCTTATCTGCAAACCTGCACAATACCGCATATATCATTTCCCCGGAGCAGCACTCTGGCGGACAGCTTATTTTCCGTGAGAATTATCTTTCCATGATTAAAGGCAAGCATGTCCTTGTATTGCTGGCAACTGCTACAACCGGAAAGACCTTGCAGACTGCTCTCGAATGTATCGAATATTACGGTGGTGAAGTCGTTGGTGTATCTTCGATCTTCTCTGCTGCCGATGAAATCCACGGCGAACAGATCAACACCATCTTCCGTACCGAGGATATCCCGAATTACGAGACACACTCTGCGGCTGACTGCCCACTCTGCAAAGCCGGCATCCCAATCAAGGGAATCATCAACAGTCACGGATATTCTTCTTTGTAAGAATCGATTTTCCAAATTGAAAGGTAATAAAAACTCCCTGTTCAGAATATATTATACTAATTCTGAACAGGGAGTTTTTTATTATGTCATCCAAAACGAAAATCATCGTCTTAAAATCAAAAGAACTCATTTACACTGGCATATTTATCGTTCTTGGCATCCTGCTGATCCTGTTGCTCTGGTATATGTTCTCGCCAAAAGAGGACGAAAAAGATACCACGGACACAAGCGTCTCAACAGAGACCTTTGCCACATACCAGCCAGGTGTCTACACGTCGCAGTTAAATCTCGGTGGCACAGCGCTGGAATTACAGACGACCATCGACAAGCATGCGGTCACACATATCGAAGTGACAAACACAAACGAAACCGTCACCGCCATGTATCCGCTTTTAACACCTTCTGTGGATGCCATCAATGAACAGCTGCAGATCACGGGTGATCTGGACTCTGTTACATACGCAAGCGACAACCAATACACTACACTGCTCATATTGGAAGCCGCCCGACAGGCAGCACAATCTGCCCGCATTGATACAAACTAACTACTTACGCGTGTTTCTTTACGATCACGCCGCCCGTCTTATAGATGCTTTCTGCCGGTACAAATCCACGTACCGGGGAAAGCGGATAGACATTACTGTTTGAACCAATGACTGTACCCGGATTGAGCACCGAATTACAACCTACTTCTACATAATTTCCAAGCATTGCTCCAAATTTCTTCAAACCGGTTTCCAGATCAAACTGCTCATTTGTCTCCGGGTCTGTTCCCTTTACATGCACAAGTGTTTTGTCACTCTTTACATTCGATGTGATCGAGCCAGCACCCATATGTGACTTAAATCCCAAAATAGAATCACCAACATAGTTATAATGTGGCACCTGCACATTATCAAAGATGATTACATTCTTCAACTCTGTGGAATTGCCGATCACACAGCCTTTTCCCACCAGCGCATTTCCGCGGACAAACGCACACTGGCGCACTTCTGTCTCTGCGCCGATGATTGCCGGGCCTGCCAGATAAGCCGATGCAAATACCTTCGCTGTCTTATGCACCCAGACATGCTCTGCTACCTCGGTATATTCATCCTTCGGCAGGGATTCCCCAAGCTTTACAATGAATTCTCCAATATGAGGAAGTACCTCCCACGGATAAGTGTAGCTTTCCATCAAAGGCTTTGCCTCTGTATGGGAAAGATCATATAATTCCTTGATTGTCACTGCATTTACACTTTTCATTTTCTATCCTCCATGCTATACCTGGTAGTGTCAAAAGACACTCCA
>DHJV01000105.1:0-14104 GCA_002404515.1 Lachnospiraceae bacterium UBA4711
GAAAGGCGGATTATAAAAATGAAAAAACAATTCTTTGAAAATGAAAAAGATGGGTTCTATGGAACGTATTATGCAAATCCAAAGGGCGCAGACTGTGCCATGATTGGATTGTTTGGTGATGATCCGAATGACTATATGGCAAAATGCGGCGCGAAATGGTTACATAAAAACGGCGTCAATGCACTTTGCGTATCGCCGGGAAAGAAAAATTACAGTCATGTCAATAACCCATTGGAGAGAATTGAGGCGGCGATCCAGTGGTTGAAGGATAATGGAAACCGCAGGATCGGCATTATGGGAATGAGTACCGCAGGTATGGATTCGCTTGTTGCTGCATCCTATTTCCCGGATATTACACTGACATTTGGACTGACCGCCAGCGATTTTGTATGGCAGGGCTTTGAGCAGGGGGAGAAAGATGGATGCAAGGAATGGCCGGTTCCGGGAACGTCGACGCTCTCATGGAGAGGCAAGCCACTTCCGTATATGCCGTTTGTGTATGAACATCCGGTGTATTGGCAGAAAATAGAAGAGGAGACAAAGGGATCCGGGGATATTGAACGATCCACCTGTCTGTTTATCGATTCAGAAAAAGCAAGAGAACATACCGAAGAGGAAATGATCAAGGTGGAGAATATCAAAGGCAGATTGTTCCTGATCGGTGCGGATGACGATTCCTTCTGGGAAGCAGGAAAATATGTCCGGCGGATGGATCAGCGACTGAAAGAACGCCCGCATACCTGTCAATACGAAGCACTTGCATATGAGCATGGCACGCATTTTGTATTGCCGGAATCCATGCTTCGGAAGGCGTTGCCGGTCGGACTGAAATTTGTGATGCGGTTTATCTTCAAGGCAGCTAAGGACTATCCGAACGAGTGTGAAGCAACCAGAAAGGATATCGACAGAAAACTTTCGGCTGCATTAAAAGAGTGGCAGGAAGAGTAGAAAATTTATTTGATATAGACTATAATGAGGGTATTATATCAGATAAAGAGGCAAAAACATGGGTAAAAAAGAAGAGAAAACAAATGTGATGCGTCTGCTTGATCAGGCGAAAATTGAATACAAGCATTATTGCTATGCAGGCACGGATGCGGTCGGCGGCATGGAGGTCGTAGAGGTGCTGCACCAGAATCCGAATCAGGCATTTAAGACGCTGGTGACGGTCGGCAAATCCGGTGAGCATTATGTGTTTGTGATACCGGTCAATCAGGAGCTGGACTTGAAGAAGGCGGCAGAGGCTGCCGGGGAGAAATCCATCGCGATGATCAAGTCAAAGGAATTGTTGCCGTTAACCGGATATATTCACGGCGGATGTTCACCGCTTGGAATGAAGAAGCAGTTCCGTACATTCTTTCATCAGACCGCCAGTGATTTTGAGACAATTATGTTCTCAGCCGGAAAGATCGGTTATCAGGTGGAAGTGAATCCGGAAGCGCTTCGGAAGATCTTGAAATATGAAACCTGTGATCTGGTTAAGGAATAAAAAAATCGTATAAATCCCTTTACATTTGCCGATAATTAGCTTATAATCGAGACAATTATAGGGAAAAAGCGTTGAAGGAGACTACCGACAACAGGACATGACAGGGAATATGGTCACCGACTGAGAGCCATAACATGACACCATGTCTGGTGGAACACTACCGGAGCTGATAAGTTGAAGCCTACGTGGATTTACATCCTAAGAGGTCTAGGTTTATCCGAAGCATTCACGTTACGAATGAAGAGAGGAATCCATCTTGGATATATTTATATAGATGGTTTCAATGCGGGTGGTACCGCGGATGTAACACATGTACATTCGTCCCGAGGTCAAAGCACATTTGACTTCGGGATTTTTTAATGGATAAATAATAATCACAAAAATATATCAATGTGTATAGCATATATATTCTGGTATGAATTCATGGAATATAGATATGTTTGGAACTTAGAAGAACTTAATGTTCTATCTGTAAATCAGCCATGTTTGAACACGATGTTCAAACAAGTCGCCAGTGAGCCATGGACGGCGAATTGGCGACGGTGGCGTTCGATGAGAAAATATAAATTAGAACATTTAGTTCTTCTTAGTTTCAATACATCCTATATGGAATGAATTTATATTAGAATATATATGAAGTAGAGAGTAGCGCATATTTTTGTGATTATTGAACCAAAACAAAAAAGGAGATAGGAAAATGCAGGCAAACATTTACAGAGACATGACAATGGCGCAAGTATCAGAAGACCTTGTCGGAAAAGAAATCAGACTCGCCGGATGGGTAGAGAACATCCGTGATCACGGTGGCGTATCCTTCGTGGATTTACGCGACATGTATGGTGTAATGCAGGTCGTTATGCGTGATACAACGTTGCTCGATGGAATCACAAAGGAGCAGTGTATCTCCGTAGCAGGACTGGTTCAGCATCGTGACGAGGAGACATACAATCCGAAGATTCCAACCGGAACAATCGAGCTTGAGGCACATGAGGTAGATATCTTAGGAAAGGTGTACAAGCAGCTTCCATTTGAGGTGACAACCTCCAAGGAAGTCCGTGAGGATGTCCGTCTGAAATATCGTTATCTGGATCTTCGTAACCGCAAGGTAAAGGATAACATGATCTTCCGTTCCAACGTAATTTCATTCCTGCGTCAGAAGATGACAGAGATGGGATTCCTGGAGATTCAGACACCAATCCTTTGCGCATCTTCTCCAGAGGGTGCACGTGATTATATCGTGCCATCCAGAAGATATAAGGGTAAGTTCTATGCACTTCCACAGGCACCACAGCAGTACAAGCAGCTTTTGATGGTGTCTGGATTTGATAAATATTTCCAGATCGCACCTTGCTTTAGAGATGAGGATGCAAGAGCCGACCGTTCACCAGGTGAGTTCTATCAGCTCGACTTTGAGATGAGCTTTGCAACACAGGAAGACGTATTCAAGGTTGGCGAGGAAGTGCTTACCGCAGCATTTAAGAAATTCGCTCCGAAGGGATACACTGTTACAGAAGCCCCATATCCAATCATCAGCTACAAGGAAGCAATGTTAAAATATGGTACAGATAAGCCGGATCTTCGTAATCCACTTGAGATCATCGATGTGACAGAGTTCTTCCAGAGATGTACATTTGCACCATTCCACGGCAAGACTGTTCGTGCAATTGCGGTACAGAAGAAGCTTTCCAAGGGACAGCATGAGAAGATGCTGAAGTTCGCACAGTCCATCGGCATGGGCGGACTTGGATATCTCGAAGTATTGGAAGATGGTTCTTACAAGGGACCAATCGACAAGTTTATCCCGGATGATATGAAGCAGGAGTTAAAAGATCTCGCAGGCTTGAAGGAACTTGATACGATTTTCTTCATCGCAGACACAGAGAAGCAGGCATCTCTCTTCGCAGGACAGATTCGTACGGAACTTGGTAACCGTCTTGATCTGCTTGAGAAGAATGCATATCGTTTCTGTTACATTAACGACTTCCCAATGTTCGAGTACAATCAGGAAGAGAAGAAGATTGGATTTACACACAACCCATTCTCTATGCCACAGGGCGGTTTAGAGGCATTAAATGAGAAAGATCCACTTGAGATTCTTGCATACCAGTACGATATCGTATGTAATGGCGTGGAGCTTTCATCCGGTGCCGTTCGTAATCATGACATGCAGATCATGGAGAAGGCATTTGAGATTGCTGGTTATGATAAGAGTGTTCTGGAGGAGAAGTTTGGAGCACTTTATAATGCATTCCAGTTTGGAGCACCACCACACGCAGGTATGGCTCCGGGCGTAGATCGTATGATCATGCTGCTTCGTAACGAGGAGAATATCCGTGAGGTTATTCCGTTCCCTATGAGCGGAACCGCACAGGATCTCATGTGTGGCGCACCAAACGAAGTCACAGAGCAGCAGCTCCGTGAAGTTCATATCAAGGTAAGACAGTAGTATTTTTCAGCAAAGAGAAGGCAATTGTGATTTCATATGAATTGCTTGCGTTATCATATTCTTAAGCAGACCGTTGAAGCACGTTGGTACTTAATAAGTGACAATTTATTGTCACGAATTTAGTACCACTACGTGCTGAACCGAGCGGGAGCGTGTCTGCGTAGAAAATAAATCAGAACATCTCAGAACCAGAAGGTTCATTGATTATTTTCGCAAACGATAAATATGTAGATTCGCAAGCGTTATAGGAGGAAAAATATGACGATTACAGATGAAACAATTGATTATGTAGGTATTCTGGCGAAGCTCGAACTTTCCGATGAGGAAAAGGAGCAGGCAAAGCAGGATATGTCGAATATGCTGGAATATGTCAGCAAATTAAATGAGCTCGATACCGATTCCGTAGAACCGATGAGCCATGCATTCCCAGTCAGCAACGTATTCCGTGAGGATGTCGTGACAAATGGGGATGACAGAGACAATCTTCTGGCAAACGCGCCAGAGCAAAAAGATGGCTGCTATAAAGTGCCAAAGACATTTGACTAAGGAGGCGGTATAAATGAGTAAGGATTTATTGAAATTAACCGCCGTTGAACTCGGCAAGAAAATAAAAGACAAAGAAGTGACCGTCGTAGAGGCAACGAAGGCGTGTCTGGAGCGAATCAAAGCACTGGACGAGACATACAACTGTTTCGTGACTGTGGACGAGGCAGGCGCACTGGCACAGGCGGAAGCAATTCAGGCAAAGATTGACAGCGGAGAGCTGACCGGACCGCTTGCCGGTGTTCCGGTTGCAATCAAGGATAATATGTGTATCAATGGCATGCTTACAAGCTGTTCTTCAAAGATTTTGAGTAATTTCGTTCCGACTTATACAGCAACTGCCGTTGAGAAACTGCAGGAGGCAGGCGCGGTTATCATCGGAAAGACAAACATGGATGAGTTCGCTATGGGAAGTACAACGGAGACTTCTTACTATGGTGTGACAAGAAATCCGTGGGATACAGACAAAGTACCGGGCGGTTCTTCCGGTGGCTCTGCAGCAGCTGTTGCAGCAGAGGAAGTTCCATATGCACTTGGCTCCGATACAGGTGGAAGTATCCGTCAGCCAGCCGCATTTTGCGGTGTGACCGGTATCAAGCCGACATACGGAAGAGTGTCCCGTTATGGTTTGATCGCGTATGGTTCCTCGCTCGATCAGATTGGACCACTCGCCAAGGATGTAACAGACTGTGCAACGATCCTTGAAGCCATCTGCAAGCATGATGACAAGGATTCCACTTCCTACGCACAGGCAGAGGATGATTTCACATCTGCACTGGTGGATGATGTAAAGGGAATGAAGATCGGTATTCCAAGAGATTATTTCGCAGAGGGTATCGATGAGGATGTCAAGACAGCCGTGCTTGCAGCCGCAAAGAAGCTCGAAGAAAAAGGTGCAATCGTGGAAGAGTTCGACCTTGGTATGGTAGAATATGCGATTCCTGCTTATTATATCATTGCATCTGCAGAAGCATCTTCGAACTTAGAGCGTTTCGATGGTGTCAAATACGGTTATCGTACCGCAGAGTACCGTGACCTTCACAATATGTATAAGAAGACCCGTTCCGAGGGCTTTGGCGCAGAGGTAAAGCGTCGTATTATGCTTGGCTCTTTCGTTCTTAGCTCCGGTTATTATGATGCATACTATGTAAAGGCACTGAAGACAAAGGCGTTGATCAAGAAAGCGTTCGATGACGCATTTGCAAAATACGATGTGATCTTAGGCCCGGTTGCACCGACGACAGCACTGAAGATGGGAGAATCTTTAAGTGATCCGATCAAGATGTATCTGGGAGATATTTATACAGTATCCGTAAATCTTGCCGGTCTGCCGGGTATTTCCCTTCCATGCGGACAGGATAAGGATGGTATGCCGGTTGGCATGCAGCTGCTCGGACAGACATTTGACGAGAAATCAATTATCCGCGCGGCGTATGCATTTGAATGTACAAAGACTTATAAGCGTCCGGATGCTCTTGGCACCGTGGAAGCAGAAAGGGGGCTTGCATAATGAGTAAAACATATGAAACAGTCATCGGCCTGGAGGTTCACGTAGAGCTTGCCACAAAGACAAAGATTTTCTGTGGATGTTCCACTGCATTTGGCGGCGCACCGAATACACATACCTGTCCGGTTTGTACCGGTATGCCGGGCTCACTTCCGGTACTCAATAAGGCGGTAGTTGAGAAGGCAGTCGCTGTTGGTCTTGCAACGAACTGTACGATCACACAGAACTGCAAATTTGACCGTAAGAATTACTTCTATCCGGATAACCCGCAGAACTACCAGATTTCGCAGCTTTATTATCCGATCTGCCGGAATGGTAAGGTAGAGATTGAGGTTGATGGAAATAAGAAATATGTCCGCATCCATGAGATTCATATGGAGGAGGATGCAGGTAAGCTGGTGCATGATCCGTATACAGACAGCTCACTGGTTGATTACAACCGTTCGGGTGTGCCGCTGATCGAGATCGTATCCGAGCCGGATATGCGTTCTGCAGAGGAAGTCATTGCTTATCTTGAGAAATTGAGACTGATCATCCAGTACCTTGGTGCTTCGGATTGTAAGCTGAACGAAGGTTCCATGCGTGCGGATGTCAACCTGTCTGTCCGCGAAGTCGGCGCAGAAGAGTTCGGTACAAGAACAGAGATGAAGAACCTGAATTCCTTCAAGGCGATTGCGAGAGCCATCGAGAACGAGAAGGAGCGTCAGATTGATCTGATCGAGTCCGGTGAGAAGGTTATCCAGGAGACAAGAAGATGGGATGATACAAAGGAATATTCCTATGCGATGCGTTCGAAAGAGGATGCACAGGATTACCGTTACTTCCCAGATCCGGATCTGGTTCCGGTTATTATCAGTGATGAATGGATGGAAGAGATCCGCAGCCGTCAGCCAGAGCTGCGCGACGAGAAGCGTATCCGTTACAAGGAAGAGTATGATATTCCGGATTATGATATAGACATCCTGACGAATTCCAAGAAGCTGGCAGATATCTTTGAGGAGGCGATTGCACTTGGCGCAGCACCAAAGAAGGTATCCAACTGGTTGATGGTTGAGACGATGCGTCTGATGAAGGAAGCTTCGATGGATGCCGATGACTTAAAGTTCTCAGCTAAGAACCTCGCAGCTATCATCAAGATGGTCGATGATAAAGTCATCAATGGTACGGTTGCGAAGGAAGTGTTTGAGAAGGTATTTGCGGAGGATATCGATCCGGAAGCATATGTCGAGGAGCACGGCTTGAAGACCGTCAATGATGAGGGCGCACTTCGTACCGTCATCTTAGATGTGATCGACAAGAATCCGAAGTCTGTTGCAGATTTCAAGGGCGGCAAAGAGAAAGCAATCGGTGCACTTGTCGGACAGACGATGAAGGCGATGCAGGGTAAGGCAGATCCATCCGAGGTTAATCGTATTCTGCGCGAAGAATTAAGTAAATAATTTTGGCTTGCGAGTGGCGCTACGGATGAACTCCAAGCTGTAAAAAAGTCCACCTCAAAAAATTCACGTTACAATTTTTGTGAGGTGGACTTTTTACAAGGAGAATACTATGAAAAAAGAAGGATATTACTCGACAGGCGAGTTTATGAAACAAGCGAATATTACGAAGAAAACCGTCCGCTACTACGACGAGAAGGATATCCTGAAGCCATCCTTTGTCAGCGATTCCGGCGCCCGTTACTACACGGAGAAGGATCTGGCGAAGCTCCAGCAGATTCTCCTGCTCAAGTATCTCGGATTCTCGCTCAGCGATATCAGGGAAATGCAGGTGGATGATGCGGACAGGCATTTTATCGTCAACTCCCTGAATATACAGCAGAAGCTGGTGGAAGACCGCATTGAACAGTTACAATTGGTTGCAAGCACGATCCGGGAGGCAACCGACGATCTGCAGGCAGAACGGGAAGTGGATTGGACGAAACTGTTTGAGCTGATTCAGGTAGCAGATCTGGAAAGCATCCTGAAGAAACAGTACAAGGACGCTTCGAATATCATGGCGCGGATTAACCTGCACAAGCAGTATTCGGTAAATAAACAGGGATGGTTCCCGTGGATCTACGAACAGATGCAGGTAGAACCGGGACAGAAGATTCTGGAGCTTGGCTGTGGCGCAGGTGACCTCTGGGTGGAAAATGCAGAGAAGCTTCCGGCAGATAGTTCAATCACAGTTACAGACATTTCGGATGGTATGCTGCGCGACGCAAGGCGGGAAATCGGCAGGGAGGATGCGATGTTTTCCTATGCAATCTGCGGTTGCGAGGCGATTCCGTTTGCAGATGAGACCTTTGATCTGGTCGTTGCGAACCATGTACTTTTTTACTGTGATGATATTGGACAGGCATGCAGGGAGATCCGACGCGTGCTGAAACCGGGAGGTACGCTCATTGCGGGCACCTATGGCTCCGCGCATATGAAGGAAATCAGTCAGTTAGTTATGGAGTTTGACGACCGGATCGTACTAGCGGCGGAAAATCTCTATGACCGGTTTGGCAAGGAAAATGGAGCGGAGATTCTTCAAAGTGTATTTGATCAGGTGGAGTGGCGCCAGTATGAAGATGCGATTGAAATCGACGATGCAGAACCGCTGATCTCGTATGTCCTGTCGTGCCATGGAAACCAAAATCAGTATATTGCGCATAAATACAGGGAATTCCGGGCATTTATGAAGAAGAAAACCGCCAGAGGTTTCCATATCACGAAGGACGCAGGAATATTTCTTGCAAAAAAATGAAAAAAACACTTGACTGTGCCCCGGGGGCACCCTGTATAATAATAGACATAAACCAAACGCATATTCGATTGACTGAAGCTGGAATATGCGGACGACCGAATCAATAGTATTTAGAAGCGTTCAAGGAGGTAGAAGAAATGAGAACGTATTTAGTAACAGGTGGTGCCGGATTTATCGGTTCCAATTATATTCACTACATGTTCAAGAAGTATGATAATGAGATTCGTATTATCAATGTCGATGCACTGACATATGCAGGCAATCTGGAGAACCTGAAGGACATTGAGGATCGCGGGAATTACACATTTGTGAAAGCGGATATCTGTGATAAGGAAGCAATCTCGAAGATTTTCGCAGAGAATGATATTGACCGTGTGGTACATTTCGCAGCGGAGTCTCATGTAGACAGAAGTATCAAGCATCCGGAAGTATTTGTACAGACAAATGTCCTTGGTACAGCCGTTATGCTGAACTGTGCGAAAGCTGCCTGGGAATTGCCGGATGGTACATTCAAGGAGGGAAAGAAGTTCCTGCATGTATCGACAGATGAGGTATATGGTTCTCTTCCGGATGATGAGAATGCATTCTTCTATGAGACATCTCCATATCAGCCGCACAGCCCATATTCTGCAAGCAAGGCAAGCTCAGATATGCTCGTAAAGGCGTATATGGATACTTATAAGTTCCCTGCAAATATCACGAACTGCAGTAACAATTATGGACCTTACCAGTTCCCGGAGAAGCTGATTCCGCTCATCATCAACAATGCATTGCAGGGCAAGAAGCTTCCAGTTTACGGCGATGGTAAAAATGTGCGAGACTGGCTGTTTGTCGAGGATCATGCGAAGGCAATCGATATGGTTCAGGAGCAGGGGCGTCTGTTTGAGACATACAATGTCGGCGGACATAATGAGAAGCAGAATATCGAGATCATCAATATTATCATTGATACATTGCAGGAGATGCTTCCAGCGGATGATCCGAGACGTGCACTTGTATCGAAGGATCTGATTACTTACGTGGAAGACCGTAAGGGACATGACAGAAGATATGCAATCGCGCCGGACAAGATCAAGGCGGAAATCGGCTGGTATCCGGAGACAGATTTTGCAACGGGAATCAAGAAGACAATCGCATGGTTCTTCGAGCATGAGGACTGGATGAAGAACGTGACGAGCGGTGACTATCAGAAGTATTATGAGGATCAGTACGGAAAGAGATAAGGCGTGCGCATACGTTGTATCGAGTGAAAGGGGGCGGAATATTATGAAAAGACAAGCATGGAAACGAATGCAGGCGTGGCTTCTTGTAGTTGCAATGCTGCTTTCGGTTGTAACAGGAATTGGCACTACAAAAACTGCGAAGGCAGCAACTAAGACCAAGATGGGTGTTACTTACACTGTGCATGTACAGACCTATGGTGACCGGCAGGGATGGGTTCACGACGGCACGATGGCAGGAACGAAAGGACAGGCAAAACGTTTAGAGGAGATTCGCATCAAACTGACCGGTGATGAATATTCTGGAAGTATCCAGTATAAGACGCATATTCAGAGCTATGGCTGGCAGGAATGGTCATACAATGGAGAGAAAAGCGGCAGCCGCGGGCAGGCGAAACGTCTGGAAGGCATTGAAATTCAGCTTACTGGTGAAGTGGCGGAGCATTATGATGTAGTATATCGTGTGCATTGTCAGACCTATGGCTGGATGGACTGGGTGAAGAACGGCGTCATGGCTGGAACGAGTGGACAGGCAAAACGATTAGAGGGCATCGAGATTAAACTGGTTCCGAAGAGTCAGATTGTGGATATGGGTGTGCAGTACCGCGTGCATTGTCAGACGCATGGCTGGATGAACTGGCTTACGGATGGAAAGACAAGTGGCACGACCGGAGAAGGAAAACGCCTGGAAGCAATCGAAGTAAAACTAACTGGAAATCGGTATTATGGCGGTATCTCATATCGGACACATGTGCAGACGTATGGTTGGGAAACAAAGATGGTCAGCAATGGTGCCATGTCCGGAACGAGCGGACAAGCGAAGCGTTTAGAGGCAATCGAGCTGAAATTGTATGGACAGGTTGCATTTTATTATGATGTATACTATCGGGTTCATGCACAGACTTATGGCTGGCTTGGCTGGGCGAAGAATGGTGAGACAGCCGGTACAAGCGGCATGGCAAAACGTTTAGAGGCAATCCAGATCAAGCTTGTGCCAAAGAATAGTGATACCAGTCAGTTCGAGGATGGAAAGAAAGCTTATATCAAAGGAACAACCACAACTACCAGCTATGCTGCACAGGCAAAGGAAGTTCTGGCACAGTGTAATGCACAGCGGCAGGCGAACGGTATTGCGGTACTTTCCTTAGATCCGGAGCTTACAAAAGCAGCCAATATCCGGGCACAGGAGATTGCAGCCTTGTTTTCTCATACCCGGCCGGATGGAAGAAAATGTTTTACTGTGTTAGATCAGATCGGGTATTCCTACTGGTCAGCCGGAGAAAATATTGCGGCAGGATATGGAAGTTCCTCTGCGGTTATGAATGGTTGGATGAACTCACCGGGACATCGAAGGAATATCCTGAGCGCCGAATTTAAGAGACTGGGAGTTGGTTATGTATATATTCCGAATTCGGAATATGGATATTACTGGGTACAGATTTTCTCGGATTAAATTAAAAATTAAGAATTTGAATCAAAAGAGAGTCCAAATCGTTGAGATAAGGACTCTCTTATTTTATATGTATTAAAGTGTATAACCGTTTTTCTCCAGTAAAGCCCGTGCAGTATCGACGGAATCAACGCCTGTGCTGTTTTTAACTGGTGCAAATTCATGTTCACGGTCAACCTCGAAGATCAGGCAGTCGTCCATCTCATGGATCAGATCGAGAGCCAGCGTCTCGAATTTGAATGCATTTGGCTCAGCAGGGGTAACCGGGGTGCCGGATTCGTCCACATAAGGAACCTTTTTCTTTACTATATGCAGTGGCATGGACTTATCCAACGTTTCTTTTAATCGCTGGATTGGGAACAGATAATTCAGGATAGCTCCAAATCCATAGGCAAGACTGCCATCTGGCAGACGTTTGTTCAGCATGTCATCAGTCATTTCGTAATATTCAATAATATGTGGCTTGCCATCTTCCTTGCACATGACGCCGACTTTTTCTTCCGGGCATGCTTTGCGGACGACCTTTGCTCCGCTCATCTTTCCACTGTCGATCGTTGCGCCTAAGAATACTGGATCAGCAATCCGCTGTAATACGTTGTCTACGGAAAAGACATTGATCCATTCCAGATTGGACTCGAAAATTCCTTCCAGAAGTCCTGCCTTGTGCATGGAAGAAAACCAGCCGCCGTTTCCGTTTGGAGACAGAGCAAGCTCATATTTGGATTTCAATAGAATTTTTCCATTAAAGTCTGTAGCCGGGTTCAATTCCTGCACAAAAAAATGCACATAAGTGCGGTTATAACCAAAATAATCATGTGCCTCAAAGAAGGTCACGGTATCCTGATAGTTGATGTTGCTCGTCATGATATAAAGCGGAATCCATGCATCTGCAGCATGTACGACATCTAATGTGTGCTCAATTAAAAGCTGGAAGATATAAAGTTCCTTTGTAATACCAACATTAAAACATCCCTTTGGTCTGTCGAAACCAAGGCGGGTACCCTGTCCTCCGGCGAGAAGCAAAAGGCAAAGCTTGCCTTCCTTGATTGCCTGCAAGCCGATAGAACGATAACGTTCCGAATCTGCCTGAATTTTTTCGAGATGCAGTGCATCAATCTCTTCAATCAGGGTATCTTCTTTTTTCTTGTCGTTGTGAAATGCTTGTTCAAATCCCCAGTCAACCGCATCAATCTGTGAAAATAAGATTTGCTTTTCATCATCATTTAACTGGTCGAGAAAGCGTAGTAGATGTACCTGCTGCTTCCCCTCCAACATGATCTTTCGTTCCTCAAAATTCATATATACAAATAGATTCCTTCCATAATATAGTAGTCAAAATTTAGTTTAGTATAGCATAGGCATACTTTGTTTACAACAGTCAAAATATGAAAGTTTTTTGAAAAATTAGCAAATAAGGAAAAAGAATATTGTAATTTTATGAAGAATCATGTATGATAGGTAAATAGTTTGGTTAAAAAACAAAGATGGAAAGATGGAAGGATAAGAATATGAGCAAGAAAAAGGCAGGCATGAGTGCAAATGCCAAATGGGGAATTGCATTTCTGATTGAAATCGTTGTTATGTTTTTCATGGTCGTCGGATATGTTGTCTTTTATGCAAATCGAAAATTAGACAATATCAATCGCCCGACAAACTGGGATGACAGTAAAGAAAATCTGGATATTAACGAAGATGCAAATGAGGCACAGAAGGGATTCCGTACGATTGCATTGTTTGGTATTGATTCTAGAAGTACAAGTTCCATGGCAGAAGGAAACCGAAGCGATTCGATTATTATCGCAAGTATCAACAACGATACAAAGGAAGTAAAGCTTGCCTCAGTATATCGTGATTCTCTGCTTCAGGTAGATTATGATGGCGGTATTACAACGAAGATCACACATGCATATGCATATGGTGGACCAGAGATGGCAGTTCGAGCATTGAATGCGAATCTGGATTTAGAGATCACAGATTTTGTGACGGTGAACTTCACAGCATTGGCACAGGCAATCGATGATCTGGGTGGAATAACCATTGATGTTCGTGATGCAGAACTTGAGATGTTGAATGCATGTATTACAGAACAGATCGGAATTTCTGGAAAGTATTCCGATGGCGTATTTTCAGCAGGTACACAGTTGCTGAATGGTACACAGGCAACCGGATGGGCACGTATTCGTAGTACTGATCAGGGAGATATCACCCGTACAGAGAGACAGAGAACTGTCATTGCAAAGATGATTCAGAAGGCAAAGAGTTCTGATCTGTCGACCATCAATGATATTATTGATGATGTGTTTCCAAACATCTATACAAGCTTGACAAAGAAAGAACTGATGAGTCTTGCCAAGGATATGTTTGATTATAACCTTGGAGATACAATCGGATTCCCGATGGCATATGCACCGGTAACAACGGAGGCAAAGGGCGCGGTTCTTGTTCCGGCAGATTTGACATCCAATGTATCCGCATTGCATGAGTTCCTGTTTGGAACACAGGATTACACACCGACCTCTAAGGTACAAGGCATTAGTTCTTCTCTTCAGAGTGAGACAGGGGTTGGAGCACAGGAGATTGATTTGAATATCTTCAATCCGCCGACGGAATAAAATAGCTATTTTGAAACGTATTATAGTATTTATTTTATATAGAAGAAACGCATTTTTTACAGAACACTGTGAAAGATGCGTTTCTTTTTGTTATGGCGACGAGGAAA
>DHJV01000105.1:14190-14514 GCA_002404515.1 Lachnospiraceae bacterium UBA4711
CGCAGAGCGCATCTTGTCTCTGTATATAAGTTATCATGCAGAAATGAATGTATTTTGAAATGATAGTGAAAAAACTTTGTGAAAATATAGAATTGCTTGTTATTTTCCACAAAAATACAAAAAACGGTTTACATTTCGAATAAAGTGTTGTATTATAGGCGCATGAGTTGAGAAAACAAAGTGAAAAATGTGTTTTACTTGATTTTCAACAGCACAAGATTTTTCGGAGAAAGGAAAGACAAGCATGACGCAGATAAGAGATGAAAGAGCGCATATCGCAGAACAGGGCATGTATGATTGCAGCTTTGAACATGATAACTGCGG
>DHJV01000086.1:0-20040 GCA_002404515.1 Lachnospiraceae bacterium UBA4711
TCATCCCACCAAATCCGAATTTGTGGTTTCCTTTCCTTTTTTACAAATCATAAACAGTATAATTCAAAAATCTTGACATATACTATTCATATGTTATATTTACCCTAGCCAATTTGTGATGGACAAAAGCTGGGTTCCCGAATGGGAGTAGGCATATTTATATATGCTTAGAATCCTTTGCTCCTGGGGTTGGCTTTTTGTTTTCTCTACTCCTTCAACAACTTCTCCAACTCGTCCATTTCCTTGCGTATTTCTTCCTCTATACCGCGAATATTCTCCATAATTTCCGATGTCGGCGGATATTCTACTGGTACATACTCAACTTCTTTATATTTATTGATACTTAAGTCATAAGCATTATCTACGATATCTTTTTTCGGCACCATAAACGATTTATCTGTACGCTTTCTATCTGCCTCTTTATCCAGATTTCTAAACCGTTCAATAATATCCGGAATATCATTTTCTGCAATCGGTGCACGTTTGTCATCCAGACTGAATCCATCTGCTGTCATATCATAGAACCATACCTGATCTGTCCCACCATGTTCAGTCTTTGTAAAAATCAAAATAGCCGTTGATACTCCTGCATATGGCTTAAATACCCCTGAAGGCATAGAGATCACTGCTTCCAGTCTCTGATTCTCTACGATTTCTTTCCGTATTGACTTGTGTGCCGTAGATCCACCAAATAAAACGCCATCTGGTACGATACATGCGCATCTTCCCCCGATCTTCATAATTCGTAAGAATAATGTAAGGAACAGCAATTCCGTTTTTTTCGTCTTGCACACTTTCAAGAGATCACCCGATACTGACTCTGCATCCAAACTTCCCTTGAATGGCGGATTCGCCAATACAAGCGAATACATATTCTTATCCGAATTTTGATCAGATAAACTATCTCGATATTCAATGAACGGATTGTCAATTCCATGCGTCATCATATTCATTGCACCAATACGAAGCATCGTCCGGTCCATATCATACCCATGAAACATCTGATTCATATAATGTTCTTTTTTCTTTTTATCAAAGAAGATTTCATCTCTTCGATTTTCTTTCAAATATTCGCCTGCAGCAACCAAGAATCCCGATGTACCACATGCTGGATCACATATTACTTCATCTGCGGTTGGATTCATCATTTCCACCATCATCCGAATAATATGTCTCGGTGTTCGAAACTGCCCATTTCTGCCAGATTGTGCAATCTTTGACAACAAATATTCGTATACATCTCCCCGAACATCTGCTGTCTGAATCTCATTCATCATGCTATAGATTTCATCCAATGAATCTACAACCTTTGACAATACCAATGGCGTCGGCAACTTAAATATTGCATCATCCATATACTTGGAATATGCACTGTTCTTATCACTATGCAAAGTTTTTATAAAAGGAAATACCCATTCCTGCATGATTGAATACATCCTATCTGCCGGAAAATCATGGAATACTGACCACTTTAATTGTGTCCCATCTATCGTTCTTTCGCCAATCTTTACTTCCTCTGCAAAGATACTTTGAAATGGTAATCCGAGCATAGCACTTTCTTTTGCTCGTGTATTATCTACTTCATCCAAATCATGGATAAACATGAGATACGTAATCTGCTCAATCACCTCCAACGGATTTACCAATCCTCCGGCCGCAAATATATCCCACAAACCATCTATTTTGTTTTTCAACTCGCCTGTAATCATCCACTTATTTCTCCTATCCTATGATTCATTATTCCATGTATATTTTGTATATCTTCCGCCACCTAACTTCAATACTTCGCCCTTCTCAACAAGCTCCGCCAGAGCTCTTTGCACTGTCACCTGACTAATATCCGGACATTTGTGCATAATTTCTGCCTTTGTGATCGTTCCAATCGTACTTTTGATAATTTCGCGTATACGATCTGGTTTTGAAATTCCCTCTCTTGATAAAATTGCCACTCTTGATGAAAAATCCCGATATGCAGCAGCTACAATTCCCAGCATGTACTTCGTAAATGGTTCATAATCATTTTCTTCCTCATACCATCCATACGAACTTCTCTGTAAACTATCATAATAAAGTTCCTTTGTATCTGATATCAATTTTTCAATACTAATATACTTTCCAACGATATAACCTGCTCTATATAGCAAAAGCAACGTCAAAAGTCTGCTCATTCTTCCATTCCCATCCTTAAATGGATGAATACATAAGAAGTCAAGTACAAACATCGGAATCAATATAATCGGATCAATTTGCTGTGTCGCCATTGCAACATCAAATGCCTCACATAATCTTTCCATCGCCTCTGCTGTCTCCCATGCAGGCACAGGCTTAAAACGTACGCTTTTTTCTCCATGCTCATTTTCTTCTTCAATTACGTTATCCGCTATTTTATACTTTCCTCCATAATCATAGCCCTCAAATTTGTACATATCCCTATGCAATTGCAATATTATAGATGGTTTTACTGGAATATGATCGTGACTGTCATGAATTGTATTTAGTACATCTCTATATCCTGCAATTTCCTTCTCATTTCTTGTCTGCGGCCTTGTCTTTTCATTTACAAGAGCCCGCAATCGTTCATCTGATGTATAAATACCTTCTATTTTATTTGACGCTTCCGTACTTTGAATCTTAGCTATCTCCCACAATTGTGTTAGTGCGTCTGCCTTTGCTTCTACAAAAAGCTTTTGTTCCCCCTTAAACTCATGAATTTGTGCAATATAAGACACTATCTCCGGTGTTAAAAGTTTTTTCCACTTCTCTCGATAGTCGTATTGTCTCATTACATCACCTCAATAATATTCTGTTGACATAGTTTGAGTATATTGTTTAATTTCATCAAAGTCAAGTTTAATTTTATCATTTTTGCATTTATGATAAAATTAAATCAGTTTGATATAAATAAAGAGGGAACTTTTTGCAAATTTCTACAAAAGTTCCCCTGAAAATTAAATTCTTTCTCGTACCAACATTGTTGCATATCCCATAAGATTTTGTCCATTCCATTGTTTTGGTTCCAATCTTTTTGGATCTTTCATTGACAATCCGATGCCCCAAATCTTATCATTCACGGCGGCCTCCGCAAGAACTGCATTGCCTGTATCGAGCAACGCTCTTTTTAACTCTGGATTCTGCGTGAATTTCGCCACTAAACCTTCATAGACAATAATCTGTCTCATACCATTCCAGACATGATTATCAAATCCAGAAACCTTACGTCCTAGCTCTTTGATATAAGCTACATCATCCGTTGCAAGTATCTGTGCCGCAATACTTTCATCGTGAAACCGCAAAGCTTTTTGGTGCATCATATACTGTTCCAACGAAGTATATTTCACATCACCAATTGTAAAGTCAGACAGATACCAATTACTTAAGTAGCCATTTTCTTCATCCGGATTGTGAAATGTTATTACTTTCATACCTTTATTCCTCTCTTTCCCGTTTTTATTATAGCCACATAGCTATCGATTATCATGCTTCTTTTCGAATATTCGGATTGACAACTTTTATTTTTTGTTATATCATCAATGCATAAGAAATGGGTTTTTTACCGGGTAGGGCTTACGCCTGACAGGACTTGCTCGTTTCTTTTTTTATTTCTAAAATATCATACAAATACATTTTCCCTGAAGATGCATGTCTAATTAACAACCTTGCACTAAAAATGTTATATCTTTCAATTTCTCCATTATCGCCATATACAGGCAATGCAAATCGCGAATCATATCGATACCAACCATTCTTTGCTTGTCTGCGATGTTTGTCCTTTTTATTATTTTCATATGTTTTTGAAGTTGCAATTTCTATCATTTCTGGAATAGCCTGTGCTGCGTTCGCTTTCGCCTTCGCAACTGTCCCCTTAATATGTTTTGTATAGTTTGAACCAACATATTCATCCGGCAAATCTGTTCCAATATATATTATATCCTTTGTGTCTGCAATTTGATAAAATTCTCCAACGTATTGTCTAAGATATTTTTCAACGTCTTTCCATTCAACAGATCTTTTACCCTTGAAAATAACGTCGTTTATCAATACAATCTGATTACCATCAATATCCTGAATAATCGAAACATTTCTTTGTTTTTTTCCTTTCTCTTCGTTTTCCAGAAATTGTTGCTCAGATAAAATACGTTCCATATAATTAATAACTCTTCTTTTAATATCAACCGAAGAATTATTAACCATTTCTATTATCTTATGATTATCTGTTACAAAATCATTTGCCCATGTTTCATTTTTCTCGTCATCATTGCAAAGTAACTCCACAAGTGATATATCAAGTGCCTTGCAAATAGATATCAATTTGTCCGCCTGAGGATTTATTTTTTTCTTTCGCCAGTCACTGATTGTACTAGTTGCAATACCCGTTCTTCGCGATAATTCAATCTGACTCATATGTAATTCATCGAGTCTGTTAAAGATTTTTTCATAATCCCCGGAGGAATGTTATGCCCTGTACAAGGACGGACTCTCTGCCAATCAGTTGTTCCACAAGGTCATGGGAAATGCAGACAACTATCTCGACGCGAAGAAGCTTCCTGCCCGAAAGCAATGGTCTGCCGACTCCCATAAACGCAAATACGAAAACGACTGGGTAGTTGACATCCTAGAAGGCGGCGCGAATGATGATTTCGAGCTTGGCTACGATTATCATACATGCGGCATCTGCAATCTGTGCCGGGATGAGGGCTGTTTCGAGCTCGCCAAATACCTCTGCCGCATGGACTTTGTACTTGCCGACATGATGCACATGCGTCTGGTTCGGACACAGACGATCGCAGAAGGTGCATCCTACTGTGACTTTCGGTACAGCCGGATTGGGTCAAAGCCAAAAAAGAATTCTTAACAATCATCTTCCCGCTTCATTGTTGCCCGCCGCTTCCGATCCACTTCGATCCATTCATCGAGTGTGAGCGGGACATATTCCGAGAACATGCAGAAGCAGTTGATCATCTGGCACGGGATGGAAACCGTTTCTTCCGTGCCGGCTTTTCCAAGCACCGGGCGTGTGCAGGCACGTGTCTGATTCTGGAATTCATTGATCAGGTACTCGTCATATGTATTATGCACATGTCCATACAGCATATACGTCTTCGGTTCCCCCTTCGCATTCCGGCGGTACTGTCCATTGTAGCACATGACCGGATAATGACACAGAATCACTTTTCGGTTGTTATCATTGATTTCTCTATAATGTGTGATCCATTCAAAATGCGATGGATCAAATTGTTTATTCGCAATAAAATGGTCATGATTTCCGATGATCAGATACTTCTTTCCATTCAACCGTTCGAGAATAGCATTTGCAACTTCTCCCTTTTTTGAAATACAGAAATCTCCCAGGATCACAACCTCATCGCGTTTACGCACACGTGAATTCCACTGTGCGATCATATATTCATTCATGGCTTCGCCGCTCTCAAACCCACGACAATCCATACGGGTATTCAGATTTTCATGGCAGAAATGCAGGTCTGCAATGTAATAACGCATGTAAACGTTCCTCCACTTTTCTTTCATCTACAGCCTTCCCAGATGTGGTTATGACTTACACAAACAAATTATCGCGCGATTAATCTCCACCCTGCATGGCATTCCGGGCACACTCGATTCCATTTATTATTTCCTGCTGCCATTCCATAATAATTGATAATATGTTTTCCGATTGGTCTCCGGCAGGTTTCATTGGAACAGAAATTCCGCACCCATGCCGTTCCACACGCCGGGCAGGTCACTACATAATGATCCATATTCGCGCCTCCAGAAACCATCGTCTCAATATTCTCGACCTTTACTTTATGTCCACAATCCCAGCACATAGCATCATAGATTCCAAAATAATGCTCCATGATCATCGTGATCCAGACACGCAGATAAATATCCTTTCCCGGCAGAAGATAATAAGACCCGATTCGGTTATCATTCACATAGTGATATTCTTCTTTCCGTGAGTCTGCAGCCTGCTGATCTGGATTTTTCTTCGCATTTTCCGTGAAAAACTTCCGTGCACGCTCTGATATCAGCAAATCTCTGTCATCAGCGGGGCTGCCTTTCAGATATGCATTGTATTCCTGCCACAAGGATTCCAGACTCTGTCCGCAATAGGCGTGTGGATTTCGATCCTGATACTCCCATTTATCGGTACAACTATATGCATTGCTATGGAGGATAAATGAACCATCGATTGGCTGTACCTGTGACAGTTCCACAATGTATTTCTGCAAAGCAACTGTCATAAGATCCGAATACCAGCGTCTCGTTCCATCCTCTTCAGTTAAGCTATTCCGTGATCGGTATTTTGCGTCAAGGCAGAAATGCTTTGTCTGCCCGCGGTAGGTCATTTCCACATAAAAATCCGGTGCCAGCTTCTGCTTCGGTCTTCCGCCTTCCGGGATAACCTCATCCTGCCAGTCCACAGTATCACCAAGAATGAATTCATGGTTATAGTAGATATCTACCTGCATCTCATCGGCTTCTATATTTCTGGTTGCATCATACAAATGTCCTTTCAGATGGAACACAGAATCCTTGAAATCTCCTTTTTCCAACAGTTGATTGATATATTTATGCAATTGTTTTTGAGAGGAATCTCCATACCCTTTCCCCTCATCATCCAAAAATTCAAATCCATAATCAACCACAAAGATATGCACCAGCTTCACCAGACACCAGCGCTCATACAACTGCTCTAATTTCAGAATTGGAATATCATCGGTCTCATTGTAATAAATTTCCTGATCAAATTCACTCGCATACTTCATCAACTGGTACATGGCATGATACTTTGGATTTGAAGCAAAAATATTTGTACATCGCAGACGATCCCGGGTACCTGGGATATGAGAAAGCTCTTTCGCTCTGCAAAGTCTCTTCATCCGTTGAATCAGTACGTCCCACTCCTGTTCCACCTGTTTCATAAGTTCCGTGGACTGTTCCTGTCGGCGTTGCCGCTTCTCCCCTTCCTCGATCGCAAGTACCATTTGTCCGATAGATAAAGCATTCGCTCCCCAGCCGCTTTCCTTCTGTGCAAGATTCCTTAGCAGCATCTTCGCAATCTCTGGTCCGTATTCGAGATAATCCTCCTGCTCCGAGTAGGTAAATCTCATCGTTTCCCTTACATTTTTCTCCCTGACTGTAATCGTGTTGATCTTAGAAATATATATGTGTAATTCATGTTTGTCCATCCTCGCTGATTTGACAGAATCTACCAGTTCCACACTTCCACTTATATCAAAACGTACCCAGTCGCTGCCATTCTTTAAATTTCTGCTTGCCGCATCCCGACGTGCCTCAGATACAACATAGTATAAAAATCGAAGCAGCTTATAATTCTTCATCCGCACCCGGATATCCGTTCGCTGGAATTCATCCTGATTCCGGGTCAATGCACTATATACCGCATACTGGGATGCAATATCATATTTATTCAGAGCAAGATCCGTCAGACATACCGACTGCCCATCTATATCATGGGAAGCAGATGTGTCCGCAGAGTTCTTGTGATATACATTCCACGCCGGCGCCTGCTGATGTTTCCACCATACAAGTGAAAATAAAAAATCATCTTTTGGAACGACTTCCTCACCACTTTGCATCGGATACCGCTCCGTATCATTGACCGTATTCGTGAGCAGTTCCCTCTTTACCGTATCAAACTGCCAAATGCGCATTGCCTTCTTGATTTTCTTCAGCGTCTCTTTATCCGAAATGCTGTCTTCCTCTTGGAAATCATCCAGATACCCAAATTCTGCATGCATAATACTTTGCAACGCACTTGCTTTCTGCCGTCTCAGATAGGATTCTATCCGATGAAAGAACTGCACGATCATCCGGTTTTCATAGATATTACGCGTCTCCTTATATTTGACAGCATGCACATCCGGATTCCCGGTAAACCGGTATTCGAGCAGACTTTTGACCGTCATATTCTTAATCCGGTGAACCGGCATCTTCACATATTCCGTAGTCAGATCTTTCTCCATATTTCCATGCAGCCGTCTCCATGTAGTCTCAATCTGAGAGACAAGATTCTGCATGTTTCGAAGCTGATTATGCTGAACATTTTCAATAGAAACTTTGGTATGTGACCCGGTATCCATCAGCAATTCACTTGATATCGCATACAGCTCATTAATCATCGCCTGATAATCCTGCTCCTCAATCGACGGCAGACTTTTGACCAAGATTGTATCCCTCGTGCCATCCTTGTAACAGACATAAACCAGCTCCGTTCCAGCAACGGTATAATGACTGCTGTCTACATCCTGATATCTGCCTCTTACGGACTTCCAATGTCTTGGAGGGACATAATAATCCGCCTCTTTATCCTCAAATTTCTGGTATGCTGTCTCCTCTCCAAGCATTACCGCAGACACACGTTCCCGATCTTCCTTCGTCACACATATAATAAGATCTGCATTCTCATAAAGCCATTCTGCATCCTCACCATCCCGCTTCTTTGTGCGCAGATGAGAACACAAAACAACCTTCGTCTCCTCACCTGGCTGAAATGGTCCAAGCTGCACGCCAAGCTCCTCTAATGCAATCTTCTGTTTTTCATTGAACTCTGGAAATCGTACCTGACGGATCGGAGCGATACCTTTCTTATCCATTGCGCGAAAATTATATTGTGCATTTCCAAGTTTAATTTCTATCATGTCTTATCTCCAGTAATAGCTTTCTTCAACCAGCTCGCCATTTACATCTGCAATCATCGCAAGAAGTTTTTCCTTCGCAGACGAATATTCCCTTGTCTCAAGCTCCACTACCAGTTTCTCGGCTTCCTTCACATTGTTCCTGTCAATCCGGACCGCCGATAATATCTTGTCAAAGATCAGCCAGTCGATATCCACATCCGGATTCCAACAAAGGATCTGATCCATATAATGATAAAACCGGTTGGATATCGTACAGATATCATGGAACAAGTCAATAATTTCCTGAACTTCCTTTCTCTTTGCCACAATTGCCTGTTCCTCGTCCTCGGACAAAGAAACTGGATTCAGAGGCAGGAAACTATCTACAGAAATTGTACATGTTTCCTGTTTCGGAAGTGCATCCACTACAGCCTGCAATTTTTCTTTTTCCTGGTTCTGCAATACGCCTACACGAATCGCATAGCTTCTGTCTACCACCTTCGGACTCAAACTCTTGGTTGTCTCATCCATATTGATGGTTCCAATAAAGCGCACATTATCTGGAATCCGAAACTTACCCGGATATAACTGCTTCATACAGATATCCTTCGCCTCTTTACAGTTTTCAGCTGTAATGCCCTGCTCATCAAGCTCCAGCAGACGCATGAGGTTTGCATTCTGTGTCTGTCCATACAAGGTCAGTGTCCGGTCATCCCGCGTCATCGCACTTAACACTTCTGAGAAATAGTACTCCACATGCGCAAGATTCATTTCATCCAAAACAACAAGATACAATTTGTCGGGATGCTGGTTCGCCTCAACCAGACTCTCCAGAAATGGTGTCGAAATATACCGGTCTTCCAGCGCATTGTAATACCCTAACAGATCATGGTTATCCGACCAGCTAGGCTGCACTGCAACTGGTCTGCATTCTGCACCAATTGCCTCCGCAACTGCCTGTGGAAGAGACGTTTTTCCGGAGCCTGGTTCTCCCCAAAGGATCGTAAGCTGTTCCGTGTGCAGGCTGTCAAGAAACCGTGCAACCACAGACCGGTCATACTGCAGTCTCTTTCTCTGCCACAGATAGTTCCAGACATAATCAGTAAGTTCTTTCGCTCCCATGCTGGCTATCGCTTCTTTCTCTGTCTCCTCTGGCAATATTTCCTCCATTGGCAGACCATACTTTCTAGCGATCCGCTGCATCGCTTGAACCTTTTGTTCCAGAGATGCTGCAAGCTTCTCATAGTTGCCCTGTGCTTCCGCTTTTTTCTGCTCATATTCCAGATCCAGATCGTGCCGTCTTTTCTCCATCGCAGCCTCAATCTTCTGGAAATTCGTTTGCTGCTCTTGTAACTTTGCTTTGAGTTCCTGGCTCTTCGTTTCTGCATCCGCAATCTGCGCACGAAGCTTATTGATCTGGTCGTTCAACGCCTCGAGATTTCCAAAATCATCATAGAACCGGCAAATAACCGGCCATCTCCGATCTTCATCTTCGACATGCTCCAGGCAAAGTTCAAATATATAAATTGTGGAATCTTCTAATCGGATAGCTTTTCCTTTTATCGTACTTCCCAGATAGGCGATACCTTCCATCCCCTCAAGTAGCGCACGCGTGATCACCTTATCCTTCGATGGTGAATACGGATATATTCGTACACTTCTACGTGTTCCCATCTCGCTCGCCCATTCCTCAATCTTTACTTTTCCATAGAGTAACAGTTTTTTCTCTCCATCTGTCTCCTGCTCAAATACACATTCTTCTCCAATCACGTCTTTTATGTATTGTACCTGTTTCTCACGTTCCCATGTATTAAATTCGCCTTTTGATACAACTTCCATCTCCGGTATTTATCTCCTCTTCCTGTATTTTCGCATTATGCCGGCTTGCGCAAGCGCAGCCGTCGCAATGCTCATTTTAGCACAATTTTATAAGTGCTTCCAGTGTTTTACAACGATAGCAAAAGCCCGCAACGCGATTCTTTCCGACCACGCTGCGGGCTTCTCCTACATAGTTCCTGTCCAGCAGTTTTATATCTAGTTATATTTCCACTGTTCGCTCTCTAACTGCACATCAACCATATGCTTGTAGATACCATTCTTCTCCTTCAACGCTGACGGTGTTCCCTGCTCGGCTACCACGCCATCCTTTAATACGATGATCTGGTCAACCCCATCGACCGTACGCATGCGATGTGCAATAATCAGAACGGTCTTGTTCTGAATCAGCTTGGAGATGGATTCCTGAATCACAGACTCATTATCCACATCCAGAGAAGCCGTTGCCTCATCCATCAGGATGATTGGTGCATCCTTCAGGAATGCACGTGCGATGGAGATTCTCTGGCGCTCACCGCCGGATAATTCGGAACCATTTTCTCCGATCATGGTATTCCATTTGTCCGGTAATTTCTCGATAAAATCAGTACAATTTGCAAGCTTGGCAGCCGCCATAACTTCTTCATCCGTTGCATCCTTGCGTCCGATTCGGATGTTCTCCATAACCGTGTTGTTAAAGAGTGTCACATCCTGGAACACGATGGAATACAGGGAAAGTAATGTCTCCGGCTCAATCTTCGATACATCCATGCCTCCGACTTTGACAGTCCCTTTCTGGATATCCCAGAATCTTGCTGCCAGTCTTGACACGGTCGTCTTACCGCCACCGGATGGTCCGATCAATGCCGTTACCTGCCCCTGTTTTGCTGTGAAGCTGACATCGGAGAGCACCTGTTCACCGCTGTCATAGGCAAATGCCACGTGGTCAAATACGATATCGTATCCCTTGTTTGTCAGTGTCTCTGCACCAGTTTGTTCTTCGTGCGACAGGATCTCATCCATACGCTCACAGCTTGGCTCCAGACTGATCAGGGCGGACAGGTTCTGCAAGGCAATCTGCAGCGGCTCATACATTCTTGTTACAACAAGCAGGAACACGAACAATGTCAGTACATTGATCTCGCCTTTTACAAGCAGGATACTACCAACCAGTGCAGCGGTTCCAATGCCGAACTTCAGGATCATCTGTGCCGAACATACATAGGCCGCATTCCTAAACTCCAGCACGATTGCATTTTTCTCTACAGCTTTGATCTTTTTATTCAGTCCTTCCATGTATGTCTCCGTCATGTTGTTGGAACGCAGGTCACGGATCGTCTCCAATCCCTCCTGAATTCCATCGAGACAGGAAAGCTTATAAGTCATCGTCTTCTTCTGTACAGACTTCAGTCCCTTTCTCGAAGTCAGCACGATGATAAATGCGATCGGCATCACCCATACAGCGGCAAGTGCCATCTTCCAGTTGAAGAACAACAGGCCGATCACAATGATCGTTGTGGAGATCATCGAACCGATCAGCTCCGGAATCCAGTGGGAGCTTCCGGTCTCCAGCAATGCACAGTCTGACATGATCGTATTCGTCAGATCCGACAGATCCTTCTTCCCGAAGAAGGAAAGCGGAAGTCGTCGAAGCTTCTCGGCAAGCGCACGTCTACGCACACCACTTTCGACATAGGTTGCAAAGAAGGTCGCATTATATTGGAAATACGTTGTAACTGCAACAAGCACAAATACAACAACGATTCCGGCGATGAAGAATCCAAGCTTATCCTTCGGCACCTTGCCATCAAGCAGATACGAGGTAAGCTGATACAGAAGACCAACCGGCAGCATCAGCACAAGGTTCGCGATTGTGACTGCCACAAACGCTTTTATCATGTTCTTTGCACCGTTTTCGGACAGTGCGTATTTATGTTTCAATTTCTCGATCATGCGGTTGCACCTGCCTTTCCTACCTGCCAGTTCACAGACTTGTTATATTCGTTCCACATGTGTGTGTAGATGCCATTCTTTGCTACCAGCGCGTCATGAGTACCGGACTCTGCAATCTTTCCGTCCTTCAACACATAGATCTGATCTGCATTTGTCACAGTCGACAGACGATGTGCGATCATGATAACTGTCTTATCCTTGGACAAATTCTCAAATGCACGCTGCACCTGTCTCTCATTGTCCGGATCGGCAAATGCGGTCGCCTCATCTAAGATCAGGATCGGCGCATTCTTCAGAAATGCCCGCGCGATCGACAGACGCTGCATCTCACCACCGGATACATACGTTCCCTTTGAACCGATCACTGTATTCACACCCTCCGGAAGCTTGTCGATGATGTCGCTGCACTGTGCCTTCTCCAACGCTTCCATTACCTCGGCATCTGTCGCATCCGGTCTGCCCATACGGACATTTTCCAGAATCGAGGTCTTCAAAAGCTTACTATCCTGAAATACATACGACACCTGATTCATCAGCTCCTTGCTGTCGATGTTCTTCACATCCACGCCGCCGATCTCGATGCTGCCACTCTTGACATCCCAGAATCTTGCGATCAGTGATGCCAGCGTCGTCTTACCACCACCGGATGGTCCAACGAATGCAATATGGGAACCTGCCTTGACAGAAAGCGTGATGCCGTCAATGGCATTTGCCTTTGCCTCATCGTAAGCAAATGTCACAGCCTTCAATGCGATGGACGCATCCTTCGGCGTCTGCTTATTTGCTGCCTCTGGAAGCTCCTTCGCATTTAATACCTCGTCCATTCGGTTCAATGCATCCTCGACAAGCATCTGTGATTCGCCTGCATATGCAACCTTCATCAGTGTTGTGGTAAGTACCGAAGTCACCAATATGTAGAAGATCAGATTCAATACGAATTTGTCTGTGACCGCATTTCCACCTAATGTATAAGCAGCGACGATCAGTGCTGCGAAAATGCCGTTACAGAATACCGTAAATCCGATCATCGGAATCATCATGGATTTCGTATAATCGATCGTCCATTTCTCATATTCATCGATGGCTGCCTTAAACCGCTTGAACGAGAAGATCGTCTGACCAAATGTTTTCAGTACCGGAACGCCTCGCACATACTCTACCGCCTCGGAAGACATTGTCTCCAGCGAGTTCTGATACTGCTTCATATCCTCTGCCATCTTCGGTCCCATCATCATCGTACCCATGATGAGAAATGCGAATACTGCCGGGATCAGGCTGATCAGGTCAAGTCGCCAGTCAAAGCTTGCCATCAGCACGAGCAGGCCGATCGGCGTTGCTCTTGATACGACCTTATCCGGCAGGTTGTGTGCCAGAAATGTCTCTGTCGCTGCGGAAGAATCCATAACGATCTTCCGGATCTTTCCGGTACCTTCTGCCTCCACGTATCCAAGCGGAAGCTTCATGATGTGATTCATCATCGCAGTACGCATATTTGCCTGCACACGGAATGCTGCCTTGTGGGAACACATCAAAGCTCCGATATAAAGCACCATTGCAAGCAGGGCAAATCCAACTGCCTGCCATCCATAGGATGTGATATGTGTTGCTTTGGAATAGTCCGGTCTTACTTCCAAGACCTCTTTTATGATGCGCCACACATCATAAAAAGGA
This sequence comes from Lachnospiraceae bacterium UBA4711, assembly GCA_002404515.1. Lineage (GTDB taxonomy): Bacteria > Bacillota > Clostridia > Lachnospirales > Lachnospiraceae > Coprococcus_C. Next base: position 14,082 of record DHJV01000086.1, read on the forward strand.
ATCAGCGCAACCCATGCACTGATTGCTGCCAAGACGCAGGATGCATAAGAAAAATACTTATGCTTCCCGGCAATTTTCATAAGTCTTGACAATGCACTTTGCTTTTTTGCCTTCATGACAAAACCTCCTTGAACGTTTATTTTAAGTTAGTTTTTACTAACCTATGTTTGATTTTTTTGGCAGTGCACATCGCTATGCACTGCCTGTTATTTACAATCCAAAGACTGCTTTCCAGCCTGCGAAATTGAAGATCCGCACGTTCTTCATAAATACTTCCGCCTCTTCGTATGGCTTATCATGTGTCAGCACCTCATAGATATACTGCCAGCCGGTTCTGCAGAATACGTGGATGAAAAATTCATCGACTGCCGCATTCTCCTTTGCATATTGCTTCGCAAATATATTGTAATACTGCTCCTCGATTGCCGCGAGCTTATCAAAATAATCTTCATATTCTGTCCCCGCAGAATGGCAGAACAGAAGCTGAAATTCTTCCTTGTATTGATAGATATATGCCAATACCTGATCGGTTCCTTCGTTGCCCTCCTCGATGGCGTGATCCATGTCCGGACACTCGGTTGCCTTCTGTATGCTCTGCACATACATCTCCATCAGACCATCTGCCGCTTCCTGTACGATGGCGGTGAAAAGTCCGCTCTTGTCGCCAAACCGGGTATATATGGAATTGGTACTGACTCCGCATGCCGCCGATATCCGCCGCATGCTGGCATCGTGGAATCCATAGGTAAGAAATTCTTCCTTCGCTGCCTGAAGCAGGGATTCCGTCACACCGACTGTCTCATGTCGCATGAGCTACTCCTTTTCTTCATTCGTTTGTTGCTATTATTTTATATTGTTTTATTTTTAATAACATCGTTATTATAACAGTGTTATTTTATTTGTCAATAGGGTTGGGAGAAAAAAGACAAAGTCCACGGAACATGCCATGGACTTTGTCTACAGTCTGAAGCCGTTCAATGAACGGCTGAAAAATTGCAATTTACTTGTTATTGATTCTCTTTTGAGCATCCTCATATACCTTTTCATCTTCCCGCATCGAAACTATAATTATTTCCATAGTATCTTTAACACGAATGATCTGATATACGACTCTGATCCCTGATTTTTTTAATTTGATTTTATAAAGATTAGTTAGGTTAATGCCTCTTTTATTTCCAAGCGGCTTCCCATATCCACCTTCATTTTGTGGCAATGGATTGGTTTTAACCCTATCTATTGCCTTTAATACCTGTTTGCGCTGCGAATTATCCATTTTTTTCAGATCTTCCAGCGCCTCATCAAAATATGATACCTTCCACATTATTCGATTTCAACATCCTCCATTTCATCAAGCTCTTCCTGGGTTATGTTGAATTTCTTCATTACCTCATCCGCAGAATGTAATTTTTGATTAGATAATAATCTTGTGTTTGCTTCAAGCAGCAAATTATAATCTTCTTCGATTTCCATCAGCCGTTTATATTCGTCTGGTGAAAGAAGAACTGCCGATGGTTGATTATTTTTCAATACAACCATCTCTTTTTTTGTTTTTAATTCATCAAAAATTTTTGCTGCCTGGCCTTTATTGAATTGAGATATTGGAATAAATGTATCTAAAACCATAATTAATCCTCCATTTTTATCTATAAATATGTCGATAAATATATCGTTAAATTTGTTAGTATTATTATATGCCAATTTACTAATATTATCAATAATTTTTTTAAAAACATTAGAAATGTGCGCCGCAAGGCACACCATAAAAGGAACCCAGACTTATCCGGGTTCCCGCTTAATCAACTACATTTTTACTTCAGATAATTTCTTTGTAATTCGTGCCTGCACTTCAATATAATATGCATAATCCGCCGCTGATAAATTATTCTCATCAATATCATCTAACTTCTTCATATAATCGGCATACTTGGTCATAAAATCGGCATAATCCGCTAACATGCCTGCTTAATCATCAGAAGATGCTTCATTATATTTATTCATAAAATCTACATAACTATCAAAAAACGCCTCATAGCTATCCATTAATTCCTTGAAATCTGGAGTAACACCTTCTTGTTTTGATTCTTCTGTTGTGTTATCGGTTGTTTCTTCTGCCTCGGTTTTATCCGAATTATCAACTTCTACATCCGCTGTAGCAGCTTCCTCCGTATCCGTCGAATTTACTGTTGTAGTTTCTATTTTCTTAGATATTCGTATGCTCATTTCCTTTTCTGCGGAATTATAACTTAGTCTCAACGAAAATCCATCTGCATGATCTGCACTGTAATAGTCATCTGTTCCATAATAATTCTCTGTAAATCCCTTTTTCTTACAATTATCTACATAATTGTTATATTCTTTTTTTGATGTTTTATACACATCAATAGAAAAGGTATCTTCCGTCTCAAAGGTAATTTCTCCTTTTTTTGATTCCGGTTTCGGAAGCATCGCTGTCATCGCATTATCCGGCCAAATATATGTACTGTTTTTCTGCTTACGATGCTTCTGTTTCATACCAATTGCACATATCAGAACCACAAATATAATAACAACAAATACAACCGCTTTCATAAATTTCCATAATTTCTTCATAATATTTTTAATCCTCCCTGTGTTCTTTCTTCCGTAATCTGGACGCTAATTCTACGTAAGTTCCTTTTACTCCATCCGCTGGCATTTTGGGGAACATATGCTGCTTCTGAATAGATGTAATAAGTTCTATCTGCTCCTCCATTGTCTGTTTCTTTTCTTTCAACCTTTTTGTATGTTCTTTCATATATTCTATTTTTTCAGATTCTGAAAGTGTAGTGATACATTTGATTTCAGACAATTTGAATCCCATTTCTTTGTACACGAGAATTTCCCATATTTCCTGCATCGTCTCTCCATTATACATGCGGTAATTATCCGGGGAGCGGGGAACATGTAACAAACCTTCATCATCGTAATATTGGAGTGTTCTCTTACTAAGTCCAGTTCGTTTACTCACTTCGCTAATTTTGCTCATCATGGCCTACCTTTCTCCATAATTCGAGCGTAAACCATCACGTTAACGTGATAGCAATACCCTTTTGGGAAATGCATGTCTTTTTGTTTTCTAAAAGGCCATGTAATTTTCGCGAATATTTTTGAACATCAAAAAAGCAGGTTATTTTTCAAACCTGCTTTTACCAAAACTATCTTATTATATTTGAATTATCCTACCACTACTTTCAACACGATCATCCCAGCCAGATACACGATTGCCAGCACATACACAACGCCGTCTGCGCGTGCATATCGAAGCGGATGCATCTTCGTTCTCGGTCTGCCTGCCTGATAACAACGTGCCTCCATCGCAAGCGCCAGATCGCCTGCCCGTCCAACTGCAGACGCAAAAAGCGGCATCAGAATCCGTCCGGTACGTTTCAACTTCTGGAACACATTTCCTTCCTCGAAATCCACACCTCTCGCCGTCTGTGCCTTCATGATCCGGTCTAACTCTTCGATCAGAATCGGAATGAATCGGAGCGTGATTGACATCATGAGCGCAATTTCATGCACTGGTACATGAATCTTCGTAAGCGGATGAAATGCTTTCTCCAAACCGTCCGTCAGTTCGGTCGGCGTGGTTGTGTATGTCATAAGTGACGAACCTAAAATCAGCTCCATCAACCGCACGACACGGACAACTGCCTGCATGATGCCTTCCCGGTAAATGTGAATAAACTTCCAATGGAAATACAACTCTTCCCCTTTTCCGAAGAACACATTTACGATACAGATAAACACCAGCAATATCCAGACTGGCTTTAACCCCTTGATCATATACCGAAATGGCACCTTGGATATCACGATACATGCAATCAATACTACGCCTGCCACCGCAAAAACAATCAGACTTTTGCTGAGAAACAACCCGATGATATAGAGCAGCGTTGCGAATAGTTTCACGCGCGGGTCCAGATGATGAATCGGAGAATCCGAAGGATAATATTGTCCAATTGTAATGTCTCGAATCATAAATTATCTCCTTGCTTCCTTTCATCCAATCTGTTCCCGATATCAACGTTTTCTCTTCCTGCAGAACTATTTTTGCAATTACCAAGATAATCGAGCAATTCTTTCTCTCGGATCGCATTCTGTGGAATCGCATATCCGCTTGCACGCAATTTATCTGCCAGCTTCACGGTTTCTGGTACATCTAGTCCGCAATCCACAAGCGTCTCCCGCCTGGCAAATACTTCTGCCGGTCGGTCATCCAATATCTTCTTCCCATCGTCCAGCACAATGATCCGGTCTGCGTATTCCGCCAGATCTTCCATACTATGTGAGACAAGCAGAACTCCGATTCCCTGCTCCCGGCTCATCCGCCGGATTCGGTCGAATATTTCTCGTTTTCCTTCTGCGTCCAGTCCTGCTGCCGGTTCATCCAATATGATATACTCCGGCTGCATCGCAAGCACACCTGCAATTGCCACACGCCGCTTTTGTCCGCCAGATAGCTGCAATGGCGATGCTGTATAATATTTCTCCGGCAGATTGACAAACCGAAGCGCATGCTCCACACGCGCTTTGCATGCCTCCTCTGTCAAGCCCTGCTTGTTTGGTCCAAATGCTACATCCTCCCACACGGTATCGCAGATCATCTGATGCTCCGGATATTGGAACACCATGCCGACCTTACTGCGCAGATAATTGCCAGAATATCCCTTTGCATGAATATCCTTACCTTCAAATGTAACCGTTCCGCTGGTCGGTTTCAGCAGCCCGTTCAGGAGCTGGATCATGGTGGATTTCCCAGAACCGGTATGTCCGGCAAGTCCGACAATCTCCCCTTTCCCAAGCGACAGGCTCACGTCGTCCAGAGCAACCTTCTCGTACGCGGTTCCCGGACTGTAAATATAGCTTACATGTTGCAGGGAGAGGAGATCTTTATCTTTTATTTGGTCCTCTAACTCACCAGTTTTTTGACAACTGTCGGTCTGATTATCATCATGTACCTGTTTTTTCTGTTCCACAGTCCACTCATTTTTTATGGTTCTATCGTTTGCATCTATCTTATCTCTTTTTTTACCTGCATCTGCTAGCTGACTTTCTGCACTTCCCATTACCCGCTGAACCCGATAAGAAAGCGGCGCCTCCATCCCCATCTCCGCAAGCAGCGCATCCTCTCCGAAGAAATTCTCCGGCGTTCCATCAAATCGCACCTGTCCGTCCGCAAGCAGAATCACCCGGCTCGCAAGTGCTGCCTCTTCCATATCATGGGTGATCAGAATCACGGTCATTTCCTGTTCCTGATTCAGCCGCTGTAACGCTTCCATCACTTCTTTCCGTCCTTTCGGATCAAGCATTGCAGTCGGCTCATCTAAGACGATATAATCCGGGTGCATCGCAAGAATCCCTGCAATTGCAATCCGCTGTTTTTGTCCACCCGACAAATGATTCGGAGCCGTCTTTCTCCGCTTCCACATCCGCACCTGTTCGAGTGCCTGCTTGACACGCGATACGATCGTCTCCGACTCCATCCCCAGATTCTCCGGGCCAAATGCAACCTCTTCTTCCACACTTGCCGCCACCATCTGATTGTCTGGATTCTGGAACACCATGCCGACACGCTGGCGGATCTCATACAGCTTATCCGCATCCTTTGTTCCCATCCCGTCTACCGTCACCGTACCTTCCGATGGACGAAGAATTGCATTTAACTGCTTCGAGAAAGTCGTCTTGCCGGAACCATTTCTGCCAAGCAGCGCGATGAACTCACCCTTTTTAATTGTAAGATCTACTCCCTTTAAGATTTCCTCCGTCGCAATTACATTTCCATCTACATCGCGCTTTTTATATTGAAATCTTACCTGTTCTGCCCGTATCACCGTCCGGTCCTCCATTTTTTTCTGTTCTGCTGCCACTATAGTTCGCTCTCTTTTTCTCGACTTGGAGCAATCTACCTCACTCTGCCTGTTTTACTCCGAATCCAACT
>DHJV01000086.1:20113-20325 GCA_002404515.1 Lachnospiraceae bacterium UBA4711
CCTGTTTTACTCCGAATCCAACTCATTCTCTTTTTCTCAACTTGGAGCAATCAACCTCTTTGTCCCTGTTTTACTCCTACTCCAACTCACTCGCTTTTTCTCAACTTGGAGCAATCTACCTCACTCTGCCTGTTTTACTCCTACTCCAACTCATTCTCTTTTTCTCGACTTGGAGCAATCCATCCCATTTCCCCTGTTTTACTCCGAATCCA
>DHJV01000086.1:20400-21685 GCA_002404515.1 Lachnospiraceae bacterium UBA4711
TCCCCTGTTTTACTCCGAATCCATCCACATCTTCTTCAGCCGCGCCTTATCCACTTTCCCGCTTGTGTTCTTCGGCAACGCCTCCAGCACGATCACGCGCTTCGGAATCTCAAAATCCGCAAGCTTCTCCTTCAACCGCTGCCGCAGATTCTCCGGCACATCCGCGCCTTCCACTGTCACAAATGCACTCACGATCTCCGCAGGCATATCCGCATCCTTCTCCTTCGGAAGCAGAACGACCGCCGCCTCTGTGATACCTTCAACTTCTTCCAGTGCATTTTCAATCTTCATCATCGACACCTTGCGCCCACGCACGCCAACGATATCATCCGTCCGCCCAAGGAAATAAAAATTCCCCTGCGCATCCATCCGCCCGCTGTCCTTCAGCGAATACGGCACGGTAATATTCTCCACGTGAAATGCATTGTCCACGTACATTTCATCATCCTGTATGAACACCCGCACCCCCGGAAATGGTTTGCCGATCAGGTTCCGCTCTTCCGTCATATCCGCCGACTTCACATACGTGATATAATTCAATTCGCTCGCGCCATAGTATAATGTAATCTCCGTATTCGGAAATATCTTCTTCAATGTTTCCGCATCGCTTCTTCCAAGGCTCTGCGAGCCCGAAATGATCGTGCGGATATTCGGATTTATGCCCTTAAATACACGTGGCAGCATAAGTAACTTGGACGGAATCAGGTAAATGCCGTTTGCCCTTTCACGCTCCATCACCTGCTCCCATTTACCCGGCAGAAATACATCCTCCGCAATCAGTGTGCCACCTGCCGCAAGCTGTCCCATATACAGATTCAGATTTCCGGTAAATGCAAGGCTTCCCTGTACAAATAAACGGCTGTCCGCATCCACGCCAAATACTTCATTCTGAATTGGGAAGAAATCCGCCCAGCTCTCAAAGCTTCGGAACAAAATCTTCGGAATTCCGGTTGTTCCGGACGTCATCACTGCCATCACCGCGCGCTCCGGCACAGGCGTATCAAACAGCGGATCCGTCATTTCCTGTTTGCTGTCCCCTGGCACGATGACCGGTACCTGATTCGTTCCCGCACACGCCAGAAATAAGATCAACTGCTTCAGAATCCCTGTCTCGCGAATCGGATACAGATGTTTTTCTGCGATCTGTGGCAGACGCGCGCGTGCATCCTGCACAAGCGCATAGAGCTTTCCATATGTATAGCAATCACCGTTGATAACGATTGCGTCTTTGTCCGATGGTTGTTTTGTCAGATAATCGATATATTGCATGTCATATTCCTTTTTA
>DHJV01000125.1:0-10501 GCA_002404515.1 Lachnospiraceae bacterium UBA4711
TGGTACCATGCGGCGAAGCTCGACTTCGGACGCTCCACGCGGAAGCGCTGCGGATTCGATTCGCTCAGACCGTCGCGTAGGGGATTGGTCTCATGCAGGTTTGCGATCGCGTCGCCGCTCGCCGCGGCCAGACGCTCGTCAGCTCCCAGTGACTTGTCGGCCACGGTTTTCGCGGCTTCGCGCAGCGTCTTCTTGTCGGCCGCGGTCAGCTTGGAATCCCGGGCGTTGGCCCAGCGGGCGAGCAGCTGCGCGCCGGATTCCAGCGCATTCTCCACGTCGTCGCCGACCTTGACTTTGATCTGCGCGTCATGCAGCCAGGAGGCGTAGGTGTCCTCCCAGCCTTCGACCACGATGTGCCATTCGCCCAGCTGCCGCTTGATCTCGGCGTAGCCGTTGTCCCATGGTTTCAGGTCGCTGTGCTCGCCGATCCTGACCATGGCCTCCCAACGGTCGAGGCCGGGGTTGGTGCAGGTCATGGGGAAACGGGCCTTCTCGGTGCCGCGCGTGTTGCGCACGGATACGGTGGCGCCAGCCTTGGTGCGGCCTTCGATGAACACCTGGGCGGTGACCTTGAAGGGTTCGCCGAGCTCCACGCGGGCCGGATACAGGCCGTTTTCGGCGTTCGGGGTGATATCCAGGACGTTCACGCGGCCGAACTGGTCGGCTCTGGTGCGGGCGATGACGGGCGCTGGAGTTTCGCCGGCGGTCCGCTTCGTTGCGGACTTCGGCTTGGCCGCGCGCTTGCCGGCCGTTTTCTTGACGGATGATTGTGCGGTTTTGCGTGTGCGCGGTTTCGCGCTTGTATCTTCTTCTGTCATACCGCCGATTATAGAGGTTCGGCCATGCTTTCCGTAATATCGTCCGTATGGTTTCCCCCGACCGTTGCACGCCGTTTTCCTGCGGGAAACATTCCCCGTTCCCATGGTTGCTCCCATGACCGTTTCCGTGGCTGCCGCGCCACGCTTGGTAAAACGCTTCATCCACATGTCTTGCGGTAACCGGGGAAAAGCGCTCGCGAAGACCGGAACATCGGCTTCCATCCAATCGCAACCATCCCCCTTCCGTCGCGCCCGCGCGTGCGGAGCGTACGACTTCAAAGTCTGAAAAACGTTGGAATTCAGCCATAACCGAACGATTTTCCCTGCCGACGAACTTCCATAATCGCGTATCTACAATCGGGGCGTTGTCGATACGAATGGAGGTTACGATGACAGATGAGAACACCGCGGCGACCATGGTCCGCAGCGAAGCTTCGGAGGCGGCCAAGGATGAGGTTTTAACCGACGCCCCGCATTACCTTGCCCGGACGTTGCTGGCCAACGGCATCAGGAACATGTATGGCGTGGTCGGTATCTTTCCTTCCGAAGTTGCAGAACTGGAGAACCCGGACAATGTGACGCGGCTCAAGGAGCTTGCAAAACACGACAAGATCGTGGCAATCGGTGAGATCGGACTCGACTATCATTATGAAGAAACAGACAAGGCATTACAGCACAAATGGTTTGCCGGACAGATGGATATCGCCCGCGAGTTAAAGCTTCCAATCGCTATTCACAGCCGGGATGCGGCGCAGGATACAATCCAGATCATGCGGGCGTCCCATGCAGAGGAGATCGGCGGCGTGATTCATTGTTATTCGTATTCGAAGGAGAGTGCACGTGACTTCCTGAACATGGGCTTTTATTTCGGCATCGGCGGCGTGGTGACATTCAAGAATGCGAAGAAATTGAAGGAAGCGGCTGCCTATATTCCGCTGTCAAATATCGTGCTTGAGACGGATGCGCCATACCTGACACCGGAGCCATTCCGCGGCAAGCGCAACGACTCCTCAAAACTTACCTATGTCGCACAGGCAATCGCGGATATCAAGCAGATTCCGGTGGACGAGGTGTATGCAGAAACATGGAAAAATGCGCATCAGATGTACAAAATTCAGATGTAGAGAAATGGAGATAGAATGGAAAAGCTTAGCAATCCGAAGGTTACAATTGAGATCATACAGAAATATAATTTTGCGTTTCAGAAGCGGTTCGGTCAGAATTTCCTGATCGATGGGCATGTGATCGAGAAGATCATCCGGGCAGCAGAGATCACAAAGGACGATGTTGTGCTGGAGATCGGTCCGGGTATCGGCACGATGACGCAGTATTTAGCGGAGGCGGCAGGGGAGGTGTTTGCCGTGGAGATCGACAGGAATCTGCTCCCAATCCTCGCCGAGACACTTGCGGAATATGACAACGTGACGGTCGTAAACGAGGATATCCTGAAGGTGGATATCGCAGCATTGACCGGCGGCAGACCGGTGAAGGTCGTGGCGAATCTTCCGTATTATATTACGACGCCGATCATCATGGGACTGTTTGAGAATCATATTCCGGCGACGTCGATCACGGTTATGGTGCAAAAGGAGGTCGCTGAGCGGATGCAGGCAGGTCCGGGAGGTAAGGACTATGGCGCATTGTCGCTTGCAGTGCAGTATTATGCGGAGCCGTATATCGTGGCAAATGTACCGCCAAACTGTTTCATGCCGCGCCCGAATGTTGGTTCTGCGGTGATCCGGCTGACGCGACATTCGGAGCCGAAGATCGTCGTGAAGGATGAAAAATTTATGTTCAAGTTGATCCGTGCATCGTTCAACCAGCGTCGGAAAACACTGCAAAACGGCATCAATAATTCAGCAGAATTATCAATCAGCAAGGATGCGGTTGTGGAGGCGCTCCGGAAGATGGGACTTTCCGAGAGCATCCGCGGCGAGGCACTGACGCTCGCACAGTTTGCGGAGCTTTCCGATTTGCTGTGTGAGTAGGATGGGGCACGGAGATATCTGTGCATAGAATGATGTTGGCGCGCAGTGCCGTATAATTTATATGTCGAAAATATTTTGTACTAAACAGACAACTCTCTGCATACATATATAATACGTATTGTCAGGAGATTGTGAAAATGCACGATGTATGGGGATATATTCGTACAGTATAACATACAATCTCTGCGAAGAAATATGAAGGGGGAGCGTGGTCTGTGATGCAGCAGAGGAGATGGGTGTCTTATATTTACCGGTATCGCGAGTACGTGCGATGCGAGATTGCCGGATTCATCAAAGTACAGAGAATCAGCAACAAAGATACGGATGTGACAAGAATACGAATGGGGATGAAAATGTACAAGGAGTATGCATGTACGTGTTATGCGTATCTGCTGTGGCATGGGCAGGCGAAGCCATTTACGGAGGTACAGTTCGCGGCGGGGGAGCGCGATACAATCCTGACAAGCGTGGAGCTCCCTTGGAGCAATCCGTTGGGAGATGGAGTGGCATTTCCAGAATACGATGGTGTGTATTTCGTATGCGATGACGGAGAGATCTTAGCTGGCATCTGGGCGCCGGAACGGTATGATCTGCGGCAGGTGCAGGTGACGGACAGGCAGGACGAGCTTGTGGAAGAGGAAGAACCGGTGCTGGAATATGCAGGTGCCGGGACAAAGCCGCAGGAGGAACCTGTCGAGGAAATTCCGCAGATTCCACTTCCCTCGGACATGGCAGATGGATATCAGGAGATGCTTACGACATATCCGAAGCTGCCGCTTTTTGCAGGCAGTCAGATCGTGGATGGCGTGAAGATCGCGCCACAGGATATCGGGAAGCTGGATATGGCGAACTGGAAGCTGGGTGTGAACAGCTTTCTTGCACATGGGTATTATAAATATCAGTATCTGATGCTTGGAAAGGTGAAGATGAATAAGGCAGAACTGCATGTGATCGGTGTGCCGGGAATCTTCACGAACAAAGAACGGTACCTGGCGAATATGTTTGGATTCCGTGTGTTTATCCCAGTGCGGAAAACGAAGATCCTGACTGGGAATTTTGGCTATTGGGTGTCGGAAATTGCGGAATCAGAGAAGCCGGGTGTAACGCATCAGGTCAACATAGTGCCCTAGTATATTGGCGCTCTGTGGCTCAAACTGCAATGGGCGGAACCCCAGCTTCGTTGCGAGTGTGATAGACGCGATATTCTCCGGGTGAATGCGGGCATCGACGCGGTGAATCTGGTAGTCGTGTTCGAGTACATAGAGAGCCGCTTCGCAGGCTTCGTATGCAATGCCGCGGTTCTGGTAGAGGGCGTCAACCTTGTATCCGATCTCTGCATATGGTTCGCGAGAGGTGCGGAAGATATTAAAATTGATGGCGCCGATGATCTTATCCGGGCGGTCTTTTAAATAGATATAATAACGCAGGAAGGTTCCCATCGTGTAGGCGATGTATTCGCGGTGCAGGGAAGACCAATGGTAATCCCGCGTGTAAAAGGATGCCGGGCGTGTTGGCTCGTACTGCTCGAAAGGAAGACGATTGCGCAGGTAGAGATCTAAGACCTGTTTGGCTTTTGATTCATTTTCCACGCGCAGGATTAAGCGGTTTGTATATTTTATCAGTGGGCCCATGGGTGTCTCCTTTCTCGTGTTTGTGACTGCAGGACATGTGTGATGCAGTCATGAAGTCAGTATAGTACATTTTATGGGAACGTACAATAAAAGGATACGGAAATGAGGTACAATATGAGAAAATTGAGTGAGGATGAACGATATATGCGGCAGGCAATCACGCTTGCAAAGAAGGCGGCGGCGAACGGCGATGTGCCGATCGGGTGTGTGATCGTCTATGAAGGAAAAGTGATTGCGCGTGGTTACAACCGACGGAACGTGGACAAGACGACGCTTGCGCATGCTGAGATCATGGCGATTAAAAAAGCGTCCAAGGTGCTGGGTGACTGGCGGCTGGAGGATTGTACGATGTACGTGACATTGGAGCCATGCCAGATGTGTGCCGGGGCGATCGTGCAGGCTCGGATTCCGAAGGTCGTGATCGGGTGTATGAATCCGAAGGCAGGATGTGCTGGTTCCATCCTAAATCTGCTTGACATGAAGCAATTCAACCATCAGGTGGAAGTGACGCGTGGAATCATGGAAACAGAATGTTCGGCGATGATGTCCGGTTTTTTTGCGGAGCTGCGTGCGAAAAAGAAGGCAGCCGAGGCAAAAGAAAATAATGGGATGTCTTGACTTTACATAATTATTTTTATATACTAAAGAGGTATCTGTCGATATGGAGTTTATAAGAAATAAACTTTTCGGTGGATATGCGAGGACTTGTTATAAAATTTCCGTGCAGCCGGGGAGATAGCGGTGCCCTGTACCCTCAATCCGCTACAGAGGGGGTGATGGCTGGTTTCGGGTTGTCTTCTTGTGAGGCTGCCCCCGGTAAGTGGCGTTGATGTTTGGGTCTTGCGCGACAGGAATCTATGAACCGTGTCAGGTCGGGAACGAAGCAGCACTAAGTAGAACCTCCTGTGCGCCGCGAGGCAGCCTGGACTGAGTTAACTGCCGTGGTAACGCTCATGAGAGCTTCACAACACCAGCCGCACGGTTAAAAAAATATAAAATACATGTGGTATTTTTGGTAAAAAAATGGTATCATTTGATAGATAGGTAAAGGATACCTAACTTTGGGAAGAACAAAAGAATCGGGTGGCAAAAACAACGGCATGAGTGTAAATTATGCAGAAGTAATTGAATATGTGAAGAAGATGACTTCTGAGAACGGCAGGCCTTCGAACTATCCATTCCGCAGCCGGTTTGAGCATACGATGCGTGTGTACCGGTGGGCAATTAAGTTACAGTCAAAGCTTGGCGGAGATCTGGATGTGATCGTGCTTGCAGCATTGCTTCATGATATTGGATGGGATGATGAACGTCCACATGGAGAAGTTGGTGCAGAGCTTGCTGTAGAATACATGGATAGCATTGGAATTGATCCGGAGACGATCCGGCGTGTGGGAGAGATTATTATGATTCACGAGGACAAGGATTCGGATGCTGATCTGTCATTGGAATGTAAGATTGTAATGGATGCCGATCTGCTCGATGAAGTTGGAGCAATCAGTGTTCTGTGGGATTCGATGGCGACGGCATGTGAGGATGAGGCGAGCTATAAGAAAGCCTATTATCGGATCAAGAATTATTATAGAAACAACAAACCGAAGATTCGAAGATGCAAGACAGATGCAGCCAGAGCAGAATATACGAAGCGTATGCAGCTGCTTGACAGTTTCATCTTCCAGTTGGAAAAGGAATTATTTTAAAAAAGCTGTTACGTTTTTGTGACAGCTTTTCTTTTTTATAGAGATTTGATGATAAAGGAAATATAACGTTGGAAAAGAAGCGATCCTTAGGGGTTAATTTTATATTTAATATGATGCGGACCATGATGGGGGTGATCATACCACTCATTACATTCCCATATTCTTCCAGAGTTTTAGGTCCGGAAGCACTTGGCAAGGTCGATTATGCGCAGGCGAACATGACATACTTCACGTTGCTGCAGGCGTTCGGGATTGGCGGCTATGCAATCCGGGAGGGCGCCCGTATCCGGGATGACCGGAAAAAGATGGATGAATTTGCGAGTGATATGCTTTCCATTAATCTGATGACTTCCGCACTTGCGTATGTGCTTTTTTTTGCTGCACTTGCGATACCGAAGCTTGCAGGATACCGCACATTGATGCTGCTTTTTTCGTCCACGATCATCTTATCTGCGATTGGCGTGGAATGGCTTTTTACGATCTATGAGGAGTATCAGTATATTACGATTCGTTCATTTGTCATGCAGATTATATCGGTAGTACTGCTTTTTACATGTGTAAAATCTGAAAATGATTATATGATTTATGCATTGACCCTGGTGATTTCCAGTGTCGGCTCGAATGTGATGAATTTTATCCGGGCAAGAAAATATGTCAAATTCAAGCTGCGGATCAGTAAGAAGCTGCGGATTCATTTGAAGCCGATGTCCTATATCTTCCTGTTGGATGTTGCGTCTGCGGTGTATCTGGTAATGGATCGTTCCATGCTTGGTTATATTACCGGGGATGATACAGAAGTTGGACTCTATGCGGCAGCAATCAAAATTGCCTCGGTTTTAACATCGTTTTTCAGTGCGTTATATGCAGTGATTCGGCCGCGCGTTGCGTATATGATGGAACGGGATGAGGAACAGGCGGAGAAGCTGAATGATCTGACCGCGCGGCTTATATTGCTCTTTAATATTCCCATGGCGATTGGCATGTTCTGTTTGAGCAGGCAGGTGCTACATTTGTTTGCGGGCAGTAAATATTTAGGCGTTACATCTACGATGCAGGTGTTGATGTTGAATGTGATTGTTGCAACCTTTAACAGTTTCCTGATCAATCAGTTGTTTATCATACACCGAAAGGACCGATGGGCGTCCACGGGTGTTGTGATTGGTGCAGTCACAAATGTCTGTTTAAATGCGTTGACAATTCCGGTATATGGGAAATTCGGTGCAGCTGCCAGTACGGTTGCAGCGGAACTGGCAATCTTCATTTATGCAAGTATCAAAGCCCGGCATATGTATCCGGTTACAAAGCTTGGCCGGCAGCTTGGTCAAAGCCTGATTGCGTGTATTCCAATCGTGTGCTGTTACAATTGGTGTGCACATAGCCGGTATTCGGATCTTTTGACGATTGCGTTGACGGTTGTGATTGGTGCAATTGGATATTTTGCGATTATGATATTGTTCCGAAATCGTTTGGTGATAGATGGAATCGAGAAGATAAAGGAGCGTTTTTCAAGAACGCAGGTATAAAAGAGTGAGAAAATAAATCCCCTGAACGACAATGCTGATTTGTTACAAGCAGAATGTGGTTCAGGGGATTTTGATTTTATTTGTCTGCTAATTCATCAATCATATCACAGATCATTGTGATGGCATCGGACTTCGTAGAAAGTTCCATTGCCTTGATGTAATGATCGTGATTTTCGTACACTTCATTGACTGCGGCAAGCAGTGACTCGTTTGTCAGGTCTTCCTCTAACAACAGCTTGGCGTAGCCGTGTTTGTCGAAGGACTGTGCATTTAAGATCTGGTCGCCACGGCTCGCTGCAAGCGATAATGGAATCAGAACGCTCGGCTTGCGGAGTGCCAGAAGTTCGCAGATTGCATTGGCACCGGCACGGGAGACGACGATGTCCGCTAATGCGAGCAGGTCAGCAAGCTCCTGCTTGATGTAGTCGAACTGGACATAATGCGCAATTCCGTTATAGCTTTCGTCGATATTTCCCTTTCCACAGAGGTGAATGACGTTATATTTCTTCGTCAGTTCCGGGAGACAGGAACGGATTGCTTCATTGACACGCACGCTGCCAGAGCTTCCGCCGATGACCAGAAGGGTTGGACGCACCTCTGTAAATCCGCAGAAGGTCATCGCCTTTACAGCATCGCCTGCAAATAATTCCTGACGGATCGGTGTACCGGTCACAACCGCTTTTCCTGCAGGAAGATTCTCCATTGTCTCTGCGAAGTTGCAGCACACCTTGGATGCTTTTGGAATACTGATCTTGTTTGCGAGTCCCGGTGTCATATCGGATTCATGGATAATACATGGAATCTTCTTCGCGCTTGCGGCGAGAACAACAGGGACAGAGACAAAGCCGCCTTTGGAAAATACAACATCCGGCTTTAACTCCTTCATCAGTTTTTTCGCTTCGTTGAAGCCTTTGATCACGCGAAATGGATCAGAAAAGTTGCGCAGATCAAAATAGCGGCGCAGCTTTCCGGTTGCAATTCCGTGATATGGAATGCCCATATCTTCGATCAGTTTTTTCTCCATTCCGTCATAAGAGCCGATATATTGAATATCATATCCGCGCTCCTTTAAGGTTGGAACGAGAGCCATATTGGGTGTTACATGACCGGCGGTTCCGCCACCGGTTAATATAATACGCTTCATGAATGGTTAATCCTCCTACTTATACCTTTAACCTATGCGTGAAGAGCCTGCTTTAATGCCTGTGCAAGCTGATCCGGGCAGGATGTGCTCTTGAATCCGCACGTTGTGCCTTCCAGCCGTTTGATAACTTCCTCTGCATCCATGCCCTCTACAAGCTGTCCGATGCCCTTTAAGTTACCATTGCAGCCGCCCGTGAATTTTACATTATGCACTTTGCCATCTGTGATGTCAAACTCTATCATCTGGGAGCAGGTTCCTTTTGTCTTATATGTCATTGTGTATCATCCTTTCTCGTGTGTAATGACAGTATAATAAATATTATACGATTAGCGTTCCTATTATAGCATAAATATAAAGTTCCTTAAACCCATATTTTCTGTCATATTTGCAGGGATTTTTACGACCGAACAGGGGTTGCATTCTGAAGTTCACCTTCTCTATAATCGCCATCAGACAGTGGAGAGAAGAATGGCTGTCGTTCCAAAAAATCTTAATGGAGGGATTTTGTATGCTGCAAAAAATCATGGAAGTTTCAACCGGAGTCTACATACTGTGGGGGTTAGGAGTACTGGGCGTGCTTATGAAGATACTGGCAAATGCTTACATGAGTAAAATGGTGCGTGCATCGGGAAATCTGGGGGAGACAAAACGAAAGAAGCTTCGCAACATGTGCCGGCAATACGAGAACAAAAAAGGATTTGGGCTGTGCGGAGGCGATGAGGAGGCGTACGCGGAAAGTTTTGTGCGGGGGTTAAAATTCCTAACGCGGCCGATGGAATTCTGGAACCGGAGCGGAACCGTGCTGTCGCTTGTTGTCTGTGGCACGATGGCGGGGGCGTACCTCTATTACGATCCAAGCTGGAGGGGCAGTCCGGACATGCAGTTTTTCTTAGCGAACAGTATTTTGGTATGTGCATGTTTGCTCGTACTTGATCATATATTGGTAATAAATAATAAGGTGGAAATCCTGAAAGCGAATATCCGCGGGTATCTGGAGCGCATTCCGAAACCGCGGGAGCAGACGGAAAATGTGGTGCGTCCATTTGTAGTTAAACAGGAAATGTCGGCGGAGGAAGGGAAACCTGCCGACAAGAATGGAGCTTCGCAGACGGAAGTATCCGGGGAAGACTCCGCAGGGCGGACAATGCAGGAAAAAGAGAGTGCCGCCAGTGAGGAGACGCTCAATCGCTTTCTGGCAGAATTCTTTTCTTGATGAAAAAATATTGTGTAGGAAATGAAACAGGAATGGTTTCAAGGCATTTTGGTGTTTGGGGCAGAAGGTGGAAAGGAGTGGTTTGCCTTGCAGGGATTCTGATTTCTCTGGTAGTTGGCAGTTTTTGTGTTGTTACATATGGAGCATCCGCGGGGGAGGCGGATGGAAGTGAGTCGGAGCCAATTCAAAGTATGTTTGACAAGTGCAGGAAGGTTTTCTGCCGGTATCAGACATACCCGATTGAAAATCATGTAAAAGAAAAAGAGGCATATCAAAATTATAGTAACACGAAGCTTTCCTGGTGGTTCCGACGGGATATGAACCATGGACCGAGCGGGTGTGATGACACGATTGATATCTCCGAATACGACGCGTATTATTTGGATCAGAATGCTTCAAAGAAAAATGAAAAAGTCGTCTATCTGACATTTGACTGTGGGTATGAGAATGGATATACCGAGCAGATGCTGGATATCCTGAAAAAGGA
>DHJV01000125.1:10559-19015 GCA_002404515.1 Lachnospiraceae bacterium UBA4711
TTTTTCGTGACACAGACGTACATCCGGGATAATGTTGCCATAGCGAAACGAATGAAAGAAGAAGGACATCAGGTGGGGAATCATACCATCTACCATATATGCATGCCGGATAAGTCCTATGAGGAGATTGTGCAGGAAGTCAATGGATGCGCGGATTATATGAAAGAGGCAACGGGATATGCGATGGACCCGTACTTAAGGCCGCCTTGCGGCGAGTATAGCGCACGGACACTGGCAATCACCCAGGATCTTGGTTTCAAAACTATTTTTTGGAGCATGGCATATATGGATTTTGATGTGAACAACCAGCCGGGTGTTGATTTCGTGATCGACCATTTCAATAAATATCATCACAGCGGGGCAATCATTCTGATGCACAACGTATCGTCATCGAATGCTGGGGCGCTGGAAAAGGTGATTGCAAACCTGAAGGCAGAGGGGTATCGGTTTGCAAGTTTGAATGAATTGCAATAAATTCTGGTAATGACTCCGGGCATTGTACCGTATTATAATACAGTACAATGCCCGTTTGCGTTATTGGCAGATCGTTTAATACATAGTTAAAAAACTAAAAAATATAGTACTCAATGTATTGCATATTGCGGGGGAATAACATATAATATAATTAGTTTTGCGCAATGATATCAAAAACGAAAAACTAATAAGGAGGGGATGATATGGCGATTGGAAATATCATAGCAAGGCAATACGATATTGCTCAAGGAACAGCCGAGAATATTGACGGATTACCCAAATATAAGAAATATGCGATATGCAACTTAAGAGGTGGAATTGGAAAAACTACGCTTTCCTTTAATTTGAGTTACCTTGCAAATAATTTATTGGCTGTAGATACATGTCCACAGGGAAACTTATCTTTTTTTTATGATAAGAATTATTATGCGGGGAATCAAACGAATGTAAGAGATATGATATTACCGTATTTAGTACCAGGTCTTGGAAAGGCTACAAGAGTTGCTATGTATATTGGTGCAACTAATGAATATTTTGCGGACAAAAATAATTATTTCATACCATCTTCGGATGAATTATATTTATTACCTTCACAATTAAATACGGCAATAAATCAAGCAACGGGTTTGCAACAACCACAAAGAGAGCAGGCTTTGAACAGTATTTTGTATTCATTAAGAAATGAGATTGATAGAGAGTTGGAGCAAAATTCATTAGATAAATGCATAATTGACACGTCACCCTTTTTTGCGGGAGCAACGCAGTTAGCATGGTATGCGGCAGACGCATTAATTATTCCGGTTAGAACGGATCAACAATCAATTAAGTCATTGGAATTACTTATTAGTACATTGACAAATCCGCAAAGCGAATTTAGAAAATATCTGTTAGAAAATGATATGAACGTTCCTAAAATTCAAATGGTTGTATTGACGCATTGTGGTTGGTCTACAGTTGCGGGTGCAAGGAATGTGCCAAATCAGCAAACGAAGGTTTATTTAGGCAGGGTGTATGATATTTTATCAAAATATAGATCACTATTAAGCACGGATAATCCGGATAATCATTTGTTTATGTTGGATGATTTTTTGGGATCTGGTCGTATCTCATCATGGGAAGCTAAACCAATTGAATTATTAAAAGAAGGTGAAACAAAAACAATTGAGAGACAAAGAGTGGTAGTAAATCAATCTGTTACAAAATGTAAGCATCAGTTAGAATATATTAGCAATCAACTTTGGTAAATCTGTTTTATAAAAAATGAGTGTCAGATAACAATATTGTTATAGTTATTTGACACTCATTTTTTGTTATACGAAATCAGAGAAATTATCAATTCATCTTGAATACTCCACATAAGAGAAATGAAATAGGATGCATCACAAAAAGCAATGCAAAATTATTGCAAAAAGTATTGCAATTGATGCAAAAAGCTAGTATCATATGCGTGTATAAATTTTTCTTAATAAGTGGGAGGTACATATGAATAACATTACTTACATGACGGGGTTACTTACATTTTATCTGAAAGGGAATATATCGGCTGATCAGAATTTTGTCAGACTAAAAATTCCAAATACGATTCTTTCCTTAATTCCATTAGGAGCAAAAAAAGAGAATATACCGGTCAATCAGGTTGCCTCGGTATCTTCAAATTTCCGGTTACAATTTAAAAATCTGATTGCGGGGATTATTGAAATAATCCTGGCATTTGCACTGTTTCGTTCATCTGCATTATGGGGACTTATATTATTGATTATTGGGGCTTCTACAGCTATTACTTCGTTTGTTACAGAATTGTACATTACAACAACAGGTGGTCAGACGTTTTACGTTCCTTTTCTGATATTCGAGAAAGCAAAAGCTGGTCAGGCAGAGTCTATGATTAACGGCATAATCTGTGGACGTTTGGATGACACTAATTATCGACAGGTTAGTGAGACATCTACAAATGCAATTGTAAATGCAATTAATAATAGACATTAAATTCTGAATGTTTATTTTGGACCATGGAAAACCATGGTCCGTTTTACTTGAAATTGTCTGAATAGTATCGTGGAAACTGGGTATACTTCTTTATGTAGCGAATTACAAATGCAGGGAAAACTGCAAAGCAAAAAGGAGATTAGTTATGGCAGAAAAAAATTATCAGTCAAACGAGCAGAAGAACAAGCAGACAAATTATACAGGAAGCAATCAGACAAACAAGGAAACAGCTTCAAACAGCAAGATGAAGAATAGTCAGAAGAACAGCCAGAAAAACTATTCAAGTAACAGTACAGACTGTTACTAAAAACCCCCTCCGAGAGGACCGCTTAGCGGTCCTCTTTCTTTGTAATAAACCATCATGTAAAAATCGTACACATGCTGAGGTAGAAAGATATTTTAGAAAAGATTGACATTAGGAGGTTTCAAAGATATGATTTTATCAGGAGCTATAAAGTAGCAGACCGGAGGTGTTGGAATGAAAAGAGAATTTTATAGAAAAGCATATTATGATGTTTGCGATAAAATGAATAAAAAAGCGATTATTTCATTAACCGGTCCGCGGCAGGTTGGAAAAACATTTGCAATGAAGCAGCTCCAGAAGAATTTCGGAGGGGAATATTATAATTTCAAGACAATGTCGACGGATAAATCCGATGATGTATTGGATAGAATATATACCGTTGTCAGGGATAATGAAAAAGCAAATATTTACTTGGATGAGATAACGTATCTGGATGATTTTGAACATTGCTTAGCTTCAATCGCGGAGACTGCGACACTGACAATGGGATCGGCAGAGTATCACATCGTGATTACCGGATCACAGCAGGTATATATCGAAAATGCAATGAGTATCGCCTTTGGTGCGCGGGCAGGCATGGCGAGAATGGATTTTATTTCATTCACGGAATATTATGATTATGTTCATGGAACATCTCTTGCACAGTCGACAATAAGTGAAATAAATTCGCGGATATCGGAAGATGATTATTTGGATTATTTATTTAACAACAGTGAGTTTAACTGCATGGGTGATGGTGTGGAGGTGTATTTGAAAAGCTGTCTGGATGAAACGATCCAGTCGCATTCGAATTCTTTCTTCAAAAACAATGCAGTGCAGGTTGATGAAATTAACATGCAGAATTTGAAGGCAGTTGCATATACGATTATTGTGAATCTAATAGATCAAATATCTGCAAAACAGATTGCAGAGTATCCATTTTTGAAGAAAGTCCGAACATATTATAATCAAAGGGCGATAAACAAGGAGGCTGTTTCAAAGATCCGGAAAGAGGATTTTGATGCTGCTGTAAATGCATCTGTTCTGAAGAATTACAAACTGGACAATCGAATGTCTAAGGAGAAGCTGCTGGATTGTGTGAGATTTCTCTATCAGTGCAAATTGGTAAATATTACAGTGTATAACCCAGAATCGGAAAGTCGGCTGGATTCCTTTTTTAATGGCATATATGAGAAATGGAATAATGCAGATGCGTTTTTCGCGGAGTATTCGGTTACGTTTGCATATCCGCATTTCTTTGTTGGCATCATGAAGGATATATGTGAAAATCTCGATATTGATAAAACGGATGTTTTTTTTGGTGCATTGTTGGGGGCACTGGTGGAATGTACACTGAAAGGACAGTTAGCAATCCGGTATGGACAGCCGTTGCATGCAGCGCAGAAGTATGATGAGCATGGCGCAACTGTGGCAGAAGTAGATTATTTTAATGATATGTTTGCAATGGAAATATCGATACGAAATAAATCGCTTCAGGAAACACATTTTACAAAGTTTGATTTTGGAAATCGAAAGAAAATACTGACAACGAAGGATGTCTGTAAAGATAATCAAGGAATCGTATGCATACCATATTACACTTGTCAGATTGCATTGGAGAATAATATAACATTGGATTGAGCGGAGAGCTTCCATATTGGAAGCTCTTTTTTATATAGACACAAATCCGCACGCTTCGCATATCTTATTAGTAAGAAGAAAGGAGGCGGAGCGATGCGATTTCATAATATAAATATCCGGAACATCCTAAGTGAGGCTCTTAACTATGGAGGAATCATCGTTGACGTTCGAACGAGCGAAGAATTTGCGAAAAGTCACATTCCGATGGCGATAAATCTGCCTCTGGAAGAAATACAGGCAGGCAATATTTCTCTTCCGAAAGGGAAAGTGATATTGGTTTATTGCGCAAACGGGGGAGGCAGCACGCTGGCTGCAAAAATATTGACAGAGAAAGGGTATAAGGTTATCAACACGGTTGGGGGAATCTCCGGGTATCGTGGGGCGTTGACCAAAAACCGGCATTAAATAGTGCAGTGTTCGGGGTACGTGGAGAAAAATCAAATGTTGAAAAGGAACAGCATTTGTAAAAATTTACATGTGCAAATTGTAAGAATAAATTGATCGAATTTGTTGACTTCGTACAAAGATAAATTTACAATACAACTAAGTATGTTCAAAAATCGGAACAGGGGAAGAAAGGGCAGAAATACAAGCATGGAAAATATGTATGAATTGATTGCACCGTGTCATTTTGGACTGGAGTCGGTGCTGAAACGTGAAATATTGGATCTGGGCTATGAGATCGTGACCGTGGAGGACGGAAGAATCACATTCCGCGGGGACGTGACCGCGATTGCCCGTGCGAATATATTTATCCGGACGGCAGAGCGTATTCTGCTGAAGATGGGTAGCTTCCAGGCTACGGATTTTGATGAACTGTTTGAAGGGACAAAGGCAATTCCGTGGGAGGAGTTTCTTCCGCGGGATGCAAAGTTCTGGGTGACAAAGGCGACGACAAATAAGAGTGCGCTTTTTTCTGCGAGTGCAATCCAGTCTATCGTGAAGAAGGCAATTGTGGAGCGCATGAAACAGACATATCGTGTGGAGCGGTTCGAGGAAGATGGGGACGAGTATCCGATCCGTGTGTTTATCTTCAAGGATCAGGTGTCGATTGGTCTGGATACGTCTGGAACCTCACTGCATAAGCGTGGATATCGGACGCTTGTCGGAAAGGCGCCGATTTCAGAGACACTGGCAGCAGCACTTCTGATGCTGACACCGTGGAACAAAGATCGTGTGCTGGTAGACCCATTCTGCGGCAGCGGTACATTTCCAATCGAGGCGGCAATGATCGGTGCCAATATCGCGCCGGGCATGATGCGGGAGTTTACCGCTGATTGCTGGGGCAAGGTCGTGCCGAAGAAGGTGTGGTACAACGCGTATGATGAGGCGGAGGATATGATCCGCCGCGATGTGCAGATGAATATTCAGGGGTATGACTTAGACCCGGAGATCGTGAAGTGTGCGATGGCAAATGCGAAGGCAGCAGGTGTTGCGGACTATATCCATTTTCAGGCGCGGGATGTGAAGGATCTGCGTCATCCGAAGCATTATGGTTTCATCATCACGAATCCGCCATATGGCGAGCGGTTGGAGGAGAAGGAAGCGTTACCGGCACTGTACAGGACGATCGGGGAGAGCTTCGCGAACCTTCCAGATTGGTCGATGTACCTGATTACATCCTATGAGGATGCGGAGAAATACATCGGAAGAAAAGCAGATCGGAACCGTAAGATCTACAACGGTATGATCAAGTCTTATTTCTATCAGTTTATGGGACCGAAGCCGCCTAAGAATAAGGAGCCGAAAGAACAGTAGAAAAGAGCGTTAAGCGTTGAAACGATTTTGGATATTTCCGGTGCTGGTTGCAGTGCTGGTGACAATTACATTTTTTTTAGGAAGAAATCCGGTCAAGACGATTGATGAGTCGGATGCGCTCGCGACGTGCAGCGATGCATTTGCGGCAAATATCCGTTCCCGTATGAATGGGGACGATGTGATCATCACGGTTGGCGGCGGAAGCACGGAGGAGTTTGGCTACACATTTTACGTGAGTGACAACATGCACCTGATGGTGGAAGGCGAGTTCCTGCGCAGCCTGCTTTTGTGCTCTGTGCAGCGATACCCGGATGGAGCTGTCCTGATCATGAAGGGAGACAACAGCATTTCGCTTGCCGTGGGTTCGGACAAGGCGACGGTCAATAAGAAAACCGAGGTGGAGCTGGGCGATGCTGTCTATGTGGATGAGGCAGAGGACAAGCTGATGGTGCCGATTGACAAGATCGCAGAGTATTTGAGCTATGAGGTTGATTATTATGTCGATCAGAAATGGGTCGATCTGGCGCGGCTGCCGGATGAGACGCCATTGCCGGAGAAATACGATATGCGTGATTATGGGCGCGTGTCACCGGTGCGGGATCAGGGGCGATATGGTACATGCTGGGCATTTGCATCGCTTGGCGCGCTGGAGACAACGCTGCTTCCGATGGAGGAGGATATTTTCTCGGTCGATCATATGTCGATGTGCAACAGTTATGCGCTGGATGTAAACAGCGGCGGCGAGCACACGATGAGTATCGCGTATCTGGCGGCCTGGCAGGGACCGGTGCTGGAGAAGGATGATCCGTATGGTGATGGCATGAGTGATCCGAATCTTACTGCGGAGAAGCATCTGGAGGAGGCGCTGATCATCAACGGGCGTGAGGACGAGACGATCAAGAGCGCGATTTTCCGGTACGGCGCGATTGAGACGTCGATTTATTCGGCACTGGAATATGTAGACAGCTATTCGATGTATTATTCGAGTGAGTACGCGGCGTATTATTACGATGGTGATGAGACGCCGAATCATGATGTCGTTGTTGTTGGCTGGGATGATAATTTTCCGAAGGAGAATTTCACGATCCAGCCGGAGGGCGACGGTGCTTTTATCTGCAAGAACAGCTGGGGCGAGGAATTCGGTGATGGTGGATATTTTTACGTGTCCTATTATGATACGAAGATCTGCCGGAAATCGGTCGTTTACACGCGGGTTGGCGACAAGGATAATTATGATAAGATCTACCAGACAGATAAGCTTGGCTGGGTTGGACAGCTTGGTTTCTCCAAGGAGGATGCGTATTTTTCCAATGTCTATGAGGCTGGGGAAAATGAGAATCTGGCAGCCGTTTCGTTCTATGCGACGGACAAGGATACGGAGTTTGAAGTGTATGTCGTGCGGCATTTCGATGGAGTGGATTCGTTCAAAGACCGGGAGTTTGTGACGTCCGGCAGTATGCAGTACGCCGGGTATTATACGGTGGATTTCCCGGAGGAAATCGAACTCGATGACAATGAGCGTTACGCGGTTGTCGTGAAGATCAAGACGCCGGGCGCGGTGCACCCGATCGCAATCGAGTACAATGCGGATGAGCGGACGGCGAGCTTTGATATCAGTGACGGCGAGGGCTACATCAGTTTGTACGGGGAGATGTGGCACCGGGCGGAGACGAGTGAGAAATGCAATGTGTGCTTGAAGGCGTTTACGAGGCAACGCCCAAATGGAACGTAGTTCCATTTCTATAAATGGCGTTGCCGACCTGCCGCCGAGCGTAGTGAGGGGGCAATTCCCGAAACAAGAGAAAGTAACGGGCATGCAAACCGATATAGTGTTTGTTGCAAGTATCTTCCAATCGGTACATTCCTATATAATGTATTGAAACTAAGAAGCAGTAAGTGTTCTGATTTGCGTTATCGAAGACACACGCAACCGCTGCACGGGTGATGCCCCCTCGTGTTACTCGGCGGCAGATTGTCGGACGCATTCTAAATATGAACTTCGTTCATAGGCGCCCTCCGCTCGCCATCCGTGGCTCAGTGGCAGCTTGCCTGAACATCGTGTTCAGGCATTGCTGATAGAGTGCAGAACACTAACAACTTCTAAGTTCCAAACATATCATATAGTTCATGTACAGATTGGAAGATACATGCATCTACATAGTTCTGAGGTTTGCATGAATGTTGGTTGCAGGCTTTTTTGTTCGTGACCTTCAAGGTGTGCTTGGTGAGATGGAGTTGGAGTAAAGCAGGCAAGATAGGATGGTTTGCTCCAAGTAGGAAGAACGTAGGAGAAATGGAGTAGGAGCAAAGCAAG
>DHJV01000125.1:19117-42482 GCA_002404515.1 Lachnospiraceae bacterium UBA4711
GCGGATTGCTCCAAGCGGGAAAGTAGTTGGAGAAATGGAGTAGGAGCAAAGCAAGCAGGAAAGGGAAGATTGCTCCAAGTAGGAAGAGAGTAGGAAAAATGAGATTGGAGCAAAGCAAGCAGGATAGGAAGGATAGCTCCAAGTGGGAAGAAAGTAGGCAAAATGAGATTGGAGTAAAGCGAGCAGGAAAGGGAAGATTGCTCCAAGTAGGAAGAGAGTAGGAAAAATGAAGTTGGAGTAAAGCGAGCTGAAAATGACGATTTGCTCCAATTAGAGATAAATTAGAGAAGAAAAATAAGAAAGAGGAGATATAGGCAGATGAAGAAGATTATTTTTGCAACAGGTAATGCGAATAAGATGGTGGAGGTGCGCATGATCCTGGCGGATTGTGGGTATGAGATTGTTTCTATGAAAGAAGCAGGCATCGACATTGATATCGTGGAGGATGGCAAGACATTTGAGGAGAATGCGATCATCAAAGCGACAGCCATCAGCAAGACAAAGGAAGCCGAAGGCTGTGTGGTTCTCGCCGACGATAGTGGTCTGGAGGTTGATTACATGGATGGCGCGCCGGGCATTTACTCTGCAAGATGGCAGGGCGAGGATACGCCGTACAGCATCAAGAATCAGATGATTATTGATGCGCTTGCAGATGCAAAAGAGGAAGAGCGGACGGCACGGTTCGTATGTGCGATTGCGGCTGCATTTCCGGATGGTACGGTGACAACACGCCGGGGTGTGATCGAAGGTATGATCGCGCATCAGCCTGCCGGGGAAAATGGATTTGGTTATGATCCGATCTTCTTCCTGCCGGAGTATGGAAAGACGACTGCAGAGCTGGCACCGGAAGATAAGAACAAGATCAGCCATCGTGGACGTGCGTTGGAAATGATTCGCGAGGTATTGTAGTATAGGATTCGAAGGAGGAAATTATGCTGCGGATTTTGGTAATGAGTGATTCGCATGGGCGAAATGAAAACGTGGAGCTTGCAATCGCGCAGGTGCGGGAAGAAATTGGCGAATTCCAGATGCTGATTCATCTGGGCGATGTCGGAGATGCACGTGAAATTGAATCATTGGCAGGTGTGCCATGTTATATCGTGCGCGGAAATACCGATTATGATGCAAAGCTTCTGAATGCAAATGTGATCGAAGCTGGCGGACATCGCATTTTCGCAACGCATGGGCATCTGTATCAGGTGGACATACGGTTGGATCTGCTGCGGTTAGCAGCATTGGAAAATGATTGCGATATCGCGATGTATGGACACACGCATGTGCCATATCTGGAGGAAGATCCAGATGATACAAGGAAGCACGCTGATGCGTGCACAGGTCATCAAACCTATGGTTTGGTGACAGATGATATTACGATCTTGAATCCGGGCAGCATTTCGAAGCCGCGGCAGGCGGATCACCGTTACACATATATGGTGATGGAAATTGACGATGAAGATGAAGTGACATACGAATTAAGGTATGTCGAATGATGATGGCGGAAGAAGAGGATATGTATATGGAGTTGTAAATAATACACATTGTAAAGCAGACCGTTGAAGCACGCTGGTACTTAATGAACGGCAACTTGTTGACGTGAATTTAGTACCACTGCGTGATGAACCGAGCGAGAGCGTGTCTGCGTATAATGTGTATTGTTTACAACTCATAGAGAAATAAGTTATTCCGCAATCATATGAGAATAAACGAAAATGAGGAGACAGTCGAGTGAAAAAAGGTGATGTATGCGAGGGAATCATCGAGCGTTATGATTTCCCAAACAAAGGAAGCTTTCAGGTGGACGAGCGCAAGGTGACGATCAAGGGCGCCCTGCCGGGACAGAAAGTGAAATACATGGTAACAAAGAAAAAAAGCGGTATGGCAGAGGGCAAGGTGCTGGAAGTCTTGGAGCGGAGTCCGCTGGAAGACGTAGAGCCGACCTGCCCTTATTTTGGTGCGTGCGGTGGATGCGCCTACCAGACGATGTCGTATGACAATCAGTTGAAGCTGAAAGCGGACATGGTGAAAGCGTTGCTTGACCGTGTGCTTCTGGCGGAGGATTCCAACTCAAAGGATTATGAGTGGGAGGGAATCCTTGGTTCGCCGAGCCAGACCGCGTACCGGAACAAAATGGAATTTACATTTGGTGATGCCTACAAGGACGGTCCGTTGGCACTCGGGTTGCATCAGAAAGGAAGCTTCTATGATATCCTGACAGTCGATGGATGTGAGATCATTGGCGCGGATTGGAGTCGCATACTTACGGCGACACTCGCATTTTTTTCGGAACGAAATGTGCCGTTCTTTCATCGGATGCGGCATGAGGGAATCCTGCGGAATCTGGTGGTGCGCCAGTCGCGGGCAAATGGGCAGTTCCTGATCAACTTGGTAACTTCGACACAGTGGGACGCATATGGATTCGATGTAAAACAGCTGCTTCAGGAGTTCGTGGAAATGCTGCTGGAACTGGAGAAAACCGATGCATTTGAGGGAAGTATAGCAGGTATTTTGTACACAGAAAATGACGCTTTGGGCGATGTGGTGCAGAGTGACCGGATGGAGCTTCTGTATGGACAGGATTACATCGAGGAAGAAATCCTTGGACTTACGTTCAAGATTTCGCCGTTTTCATTTTTCCAGACAAATACAGGTGGCTGTGAGGTGCTGTATCAGAAGGCACGCGATTATATCATGCAGGGCAGCGTGAAGCTCGATGGCGACAAGACCGTGTTCGATCTGTATAGTGGAACCGGCACGATCGCACAGATGATGGCAGCAGTTTCTAAGAAAGTGATCGGAATCGAAATCGTGGAGGAAGCGGTCGAAGCAGCAAAGGAAAATGCGAAAGCAAATGGACTTTCCAACTGTGAATTCATCGCAGGCGATGTGTTAAAGGCAATCGACCTTGTGGAAGACAAACCGGATCTGATCATTGTCGATCCGCCGCGGGATGGGATTCATCCGAAAGCGTTGGAGAAAATCCTTGCATTTGGCGTGGACGAGATCGTCTATATCAGTTGCAAGCCGACCTCATTGGCACGTGATCTGGAGACAATCATTCGCCGCGGATACCATGTGGATAAGGTTTCTTGCGTCGACCAATTTCCGAGAACAAATCATGTGGAGACTATAATAGGGCTACGTCGTACAAATTCGTGAAAATCCTTGAATTTACGCACTTTTGCAGCTTTTTCAATTTCGGCAGAACCGATGTGAAAAGGCACAAAAAGCAGATAGTGGACAGAATTCATGTCGTTGTCGGCTATAGAGTCGACACGAGGGACACAATATTCTTTGATGAATAAAAGTGAATAAAATAGCCAATTTGGCAGGGATATTTAATTACAAAATATTGAATATCCCTGCCTTTTATTTTTCTAGTCAAGGAGGTGTCTATATGTTAAAGATAAGGCTTCAGGGGACAAAAAATGATATACGCTGGCTTGTACGTTTGTTTCAGAGAGATAAACGATTTGAAGTGCAGAATGTTTCTACATTTTTTGATAATGTAGGGACGGACAAATACAAGAGAGTGTATGCAGAAATTCACAGAAAAGCAAAATAAAGTGTCAAAGGGAGACTCGCCAGAAAGGTAGGTACGAAAGTTTGGATAAGAAGATGGGGGGTGAGTTTTCGGATTGGGTGCAAATTCAAAAAAGAGAGAAATGCGAAGATATGAGCTGAAAAAGCACTTGATTGGGGTAAACTCAACTTCTTATAAGGAACTTAAAGAAAAATTCGATGTATGCGATAAAGTAATTGTTGGTGATCTGGAGTACATAGAAGATGTGGAAGGAATTACATTGGAACGAAAACCAGGAGTTGGGGGATATGTGAGGGTAGCACAATCTTGGAGAGACAGGAAGTGTCCCATGCGTCCTGCTGAAGAAATGGCAATGTTGATTGCATACAAAAAAGAAGAAAATCCGGAGCTTAAGAACATTTTTGGGGGAATTCTCATAGAATACTGTTCTCCAAGCTCGTATGAAAATGACATATGATTTTTAGGAAAGGAACAACGGTATGTGTAAGGTAATAGCAATTGTAAATCAAAAAGGTGGTGTGGCAAAAACCACAACAACCGTGAACTTAGGTATAGGTTTAGCAAATGAAGGAAAAAGGGTATTGTTAATTGATTCGGACAGCCAAGGATCGCTTTCGTCTTGTTTGGGTGTAGCAGAGCCAGATGAGCTTAATGTTACATTACCTACGATAATGTCAAAGATAATGAATGACGAAGAGTTTGATAACACCTGGGGAGTTTTAAAGCATGAAGAGGGTATCTCTTTCTTACCTTGCAATATAGAATTGTCTGGACTTGAAGTGTCAATGGTAAGCATGATGCGTAGAGAATTTATATTGAGTGAATATGTTGAGAAAGTTAGGGACTTATATGATTTTATCTTAATTGACTGTAACTCAAGCTTGGGAATGATGACTATGAATGCACTAACAACTGCGGATTCTATTATTATCCCAATTCAGGCAGCTTATTTATCTGTTAAGGGGTTGCAGCAGCTTATAACAACTATCAGTAAGACGAAGAAATACCTCAATCCTGATTTGGGTATAGAGGGAATTCTTTTTACGATGATGGATAGTAGAACCAATTATGCGAGGGAAATAAAACAACTTGTTGAAAACTCGTATGGAAAAAATGTCAGAGTGTTTGATTCGGTAATTCCGTTCTCCGTTCGAGCTTCTGAAACTTCTGCCGAGGGAGTGAGTATATTTAAGCATGATCCGAAGGGAAAGGTTGCTATGGCGTACAAGAATCTTGTGAAGGAGGTGCTGAATTATGAGTAAGACAAGTAGTGCATCAAAGATAAAGATGAAATCATTTGAAGATTTGTTTGGTACAAATGAAGTAGTTGGTGCAAAAAACATTAGCGGAGAGATCAGGGATATTCCATTGAATAGCTTACATACTTTTAGGAACCATCCTTTTAAAGTGCGTGAAGAAAAGTTGGATGAGTTGGTTGAAAGTGTTAAACAGCATGGTGTCTTAGTGCCTGGAATTGCAAGAATGCGTCCACAGGGGGGATATGAAATAATTGCAGGACATACCCGGAAAGCAGCTTGTGAGCTTGCAGGATTAGATACAATGCCAATGTTTATCCGTAACTTGAATGATGATGAAGCAACTATTGTCATGGTCGATAGTAATATTCAGAGGGAGGATATTCTTCCTAGTGAAAGAGCCAGGGCATATAGTATGAGATATTATGCAATGAAACATCAGGGTATAAAAGGAAATGGAAGTAGCCTAGAGCTAATGAGTGAGGAAACTGGAGAAAATCAGAAGAAGATTCAGCGATATATCCGCCTGGCAAGATTAAATGATGGCTTACTTGATTTGCTGGATGCAAATAAATTGGGGTTGGTACAAGGGGTTGATATTTCTTTCCTGAATGAGCAAGAACAACAGTGGGTTCTTGATGCAATGTTTGATATGAATATATTTCCCAACACACAGCAGTCGGCAAGGTTGAAGGCTTTTAGTCGAGAAAATACTCTTGATCAAAATGGAGTGAGAGATATTTTAATGCCAGATCTTGCAGCGAAAAAATCAAGAAAGGTTACTTTCAAAGCCGATAAGTTAGACGAATATTTTGATGAGAAATACACAGAAGAGATGATAACAGATATTATTGTCGATCTTCTTAACGAGTGGAAGAAACGGGGGTAATAGAATGGGTAACAAATTAGTATTCGATTATTTTTTTGGAAAAGAATCAGAAATGTTCTCGTTCTACCGAATTCCAAGAATGCTGATTAAAGATCCTAATTTTTCACACCTTTCCTGTGAAGCTAAACTTTTGTATGGATTAATGCTTGATAGAATGGCACTTTCTCAGCGTAATGGTTGGCATGATGACGATAATAGGACGTATATTATATACACTATTGATGAAGCTGCTGCGGATTTAAACTGTGGCAGGGGAAAAGCTATAAGGGTAATGGCTGAATTAGATAGCACATCTGGGATTGGATTAATAGAAAAAATTAGAAGAGGTTTAGGAAAACCTGATATCATATATGTGAAGAATTTTGTTGGTGTTGTAGCAGAACAGGCAAGGGAGACATCTGACGAATTTGCAGAAGTTCCAAAATCGAACTTCAAGAAGTCTCAGAATCAAATTTGCAGAAGTTCCAAAATCGAACTTCAGGAAGTTCCAGAAAAGGATTTCAAGAAGTCCCAGGATAAGACTTCAAGAAGTTCTAATATGATACCTCAAGAAGTTTCGTTATGGGACTCTAATTATACTTATAAGAGTAATACTTATGAGAACTATACTAATCTTATCAATCCTTCTGATGATTCAAATAGAGCTTTGAGCTGTAAAGCTGATGTGATGGATGAGATGGAGAACATCAGAGTATATATAAAATCAAATATTGATTATGACGAACTTGTTGAAAGACACAGGACAAGTAAAGCCAGTATAGATGAAATCGTTGAACTGGTAGTTGAAACCATAGCAATGAAAACCGAAACCATTAGGATAAAAGGACTTGATATGCCATATGAAGTGGTGAAAAGCAGGTTTGAGAAACTTGATAGTGTTATTATCGAGTATGTATTAGAAAGTGTCAGCAATAATACAACAAAGGTGAGAAATATAAAAAATTATCTATTGACTGTATTATTCAATGCCCCAACTACTTGTAATAACTATTATGTGACAGAGGTTAATCATGATCTTTATGGCAGGAAAGATATGTAAAGAGGTGAACAAATATGGAAGATGCTATGAAAAAACGTTGTTTAAAAAGATTTGTGATTTCAGATTTTATTTTATGCGGAATATCTGTACTGAGTCTAAAAATATCAGGCTTGTTTTTCTTTGTTATTTGCGCAGGGATATTTACATTTTATTATTTTGGAGAAGTAGTTATAATTTATACAGAAGATAGTAAAGGAGAAAAAGAATTATGAGTGGTGTTGCTATCATGCTGTTGATATTTGGTACAGTATTAGCCTCTATAGCGGTTATATATATGTTTGTTGATTTTATTTGCGTGTTAGGAGTGAAAAATAAGAAGTGGCATATAAAGACTATATTTAAAACAGAGTGTATTAGGCTATGTGTAGGATTATTAATTTCCAGTATTGGCTATATATTATGTAGTAAAAAAATGCTTGGAGAAATAGAGGCGAATATTCAGGCTATAGTAATAGCCTACATTATATCTGCAGTTCCGGTTTTCATTACGCGAATTAGTAATAATTATAAGTATTTACATCAAAAGAAAGAGCACAATTGATATATTAAATAAAGGAGAGTACACAATGTTTGATACACATACTTTTAGCAGAATTTCACAGCCATTGATTATGACAAAGACAAATAAAAAAAGCTTTTTTGTTAATTTCCCTAGATTTGGAGAGAATTATAATCTGTTAATGAGTGATGATCCTATATATGTTGATGCTAACAGAAATAAAGTTCCTGTAGTTGTATTACAGGTTATGTTGCTTGATGAACGGAATATGATGTTTGAATTGGTCAGAAAACATGACTTTAACGAGTGATTCAAGCTATAGTTTGCAGAATACATATTTGACAACGTTAGGAGTATTTATGAAAAAACATAGATACTCCTTTTTTATTGCACAAATGTAATGAGGATGATTTTGGAAAAGAATGTTCCAAAGCATGTAAAGGAGGATAAAAGTGTATTTTTTAAATTGTTACTTGAGACAAGCTTATAGTGAAGGTGAGCTTAAAGTAATTATTAATGAAATGCCTACTTTGTTAAAAATGAAAGAGTTCTCAGTCAAAGTCGAAAAATTATATTCATATGATGAAATACAAGAATTACTGTCTGATACAAATGAAAAACAATATAGCAAAAAAGAAAATGGAGTATATTACACGCCGACAGATATAGTGGAATTTATTCTCATAAACAGTGTGAAGATGGCATGTGGAGAGCTGGATGAGAATAATATCGGCGAGCTTGATATGAAAGAGATCCCATACGATAGCTTTTGTTATGAAAAAACAGTATATGATCCGACCTGTGGCGCCGGAGTTTTCCTACTGGCGGCATTGGAGAAGAAATTAGATCTGCTGGATATGAATGTCAAAAATGTGACAAATGATATGGTGGAAAAGGTCGTTGCGACATTGAAAGGGAATGATGTTAACAAGGATTCCATAGCTATCACAAAACTCCGATTGCTGCTCAGCGTACTCCGCAGGTATGGTGTTTCGAAGATAAAGGGGCTTTCGACTATCATGGATGGCTGTTTCACCTCCTATGATTTTGTGTCGAAAAAACCAGATGTCAAAAAAAAGTATGATATCATCATCGGAAATCCGCCGTATGTTGAAGATTCTAGGAGTGTATCTAAGCCGGCGGTGAAATATGGGAATATCTATGCAAATGTTCTTGATAACTCGGCGCAGCATTTGAAAAAAGGGGGCGTTATGGGATTTGTGATCCCATTGTCCTACGTGTCGACTCCGCGAATGAAAAAGATAAGGGACGTGTTGTATGCGCGTACAGCAGAGCAATATATCTTGAGTTATTCCGACAGACCGGATTGTCTGTTCACATCGGTACATCAGAAACTCTGTGTATTATTTGGCAGAAATACAGAAAATACCCTGAGTATCCATACAGGGAATTACAGATATTGGTACAGGGAAGAGAGAGGTGGTCTGTTCAGTTCAACTGAGGTGGTTGAAAATACATTTGCTGAGGATGGATTCATTCCGAAACTTGGAAACACGCTTGACAGTGATATTTACAGAAAGATAGCTGGAAACAGAATAACACTGATGGAGATGCTTGACAAAAACGATGCTCCGATATTCCTGAACATGAGAGCGGCTTTTTGGATCAAAGCATTTCTGGAGGAACATGAAGGCTCAGAATATAAGAAATATATGTGTCAAAGTCAGGAACATGCGAATTTCTGCATGTGCCTGTTAAACTCATCGCTGTTCTGGTGGTATTGGATATGTATATCCGATTGCTGGCATATCACGCGAAAGGAACTCACTGGATTCAGAGTTCCGGGTGATGTTGATTTTCAGGTGACGAACAGATTGGCAAATGAGTTGGAACAGATGCTGGAAGATACGAAGGTGTTTGTGGGTACAAAACAGACCGACTATGAATATAAACATAAAGAGTGCGTGGAAGTGATATACGAGATAGATGATCATATAAACGCTTTATATGGTTTGACAGATGAGGAGAGCGTTTATATAAAGAATTTCTCTTACAGATACAGGATAGGAGGAGGTGCAGAAAATGGACGTGATTGATCTGTTTTCAGGATGCGGTGGTTTATCGCAGGGGTTTATCAAAGATGGAAATACGGTAAAAAAGGCTGTTGAATTCGATAAAAAGATAGCTGATATCTATATGGCAAATCATCCCGGAGTGGACATGATAGTGGACGACATTAGGAATATAGATCGATCGGGGATTTTTCAAAAAGGGGACGCAGATGTGATCATTGGAGGTCCTCCGTGTCAGGGTTTTTCCATGGCAGGAGCCAGAATAAGGGAAGGATTTATCGATGATCCGAGGAATTATCTTTTTAAGCACTATTTTAACGTTGTAAAAACCGTTAAGCCCAAAGTGTTTATCATGGAAAATGTGAAGGGTATCATGACGATGCAAAATGGAAGGATATTTGAGGAGATAAAAAAGATCTTTCAAGATTCTGACAAGCTGGATGGGGAGCCATATTACCTGTATTATCGGATCGTTAAGGCTGTTGAATTCGGGATCCCTCAAAAGAGAGAGAGGATGATCCTTATAGGAACAACCATTGACAATGTGGATGTGGAGAGACTCTGGAATGAGATGGTGGAGGATATCAAAAAAGAATATCCTACATATTTTGACA
The DNA here is from genome assembly GCA_002404515.1 of Lachnospiraceae bacterium UBA4711. Taxonomy (GTDB): domain Bacteria; phylum Bacillota; class Clostridia; order Lachnospirales; family Lachnospiraceae; genus Coprococcus_C. Next base: position 28,989 of record DHJV01000125.1, read on the forward strand.
AGGTGACGGTGGTGGATGCAATAGGCAATATGCCAGGCACGACAGCCGATGGAATCATACCTAATCCTGAACCGATTACCGATTATGAGAGATATCTGTCATGTGGCAGTGATACACTGAGCAATCATACAAAAACAAACCACTCAAAGATAGCGGTTGACAGGATGCGCCGGGTGGAAAACGGGCAGAACTTCACAGCTTTGGATGAGCAGATAAATTCCGTACACAGCGGATCGTATGGCAGGCTGTGCTGGGACGAGCAGGCTCCTACGATAACTACGAGATTTGACACTCCAGCGGGAGGCAGATTTATACATCCTGTTGAGGACAGGACGTTGACCCCGAGGGAGGCTGCGAGAATACAGAGTTTTCCGGATGATTTTGTATTTGTTGGGAACAAGACGACCATATGTAAGACCATAGGCAATGCGGTGCCGCCTAAAATATCATTCTTTTTGGCAAAACTTGTATGTGAAATAATTAAAAATTAAATTATTTATCTTAAATGGTAAAACAACGTTAGGAGTATTTATGAAGAAACATAGATACTCTTTTTTATTGCACAAATATAAGGCAATGACTTTTGGACATTATGTCCAAAGGTTCATATAGAAAACAAAAGAGGAGGTTTATTGTGAAAAAAGCATCAATCAAAATACGCTCACCGTAGAAAAAAATAACAATCAATAATAATAGGAGGATTATATTATGGTAGATGATTTGACACAGGAATCATTTCAAACAGGTAAAGCTGTTGTTATGGTCAGTGTTGATTTGATAACTGCTATAGCAGAGGCTTGCAAGCGCTCAGAAGAGATGAATCCAGGACTTAACGCTGAACAGAAAGATACATTGCTCACGAAGGTGGTCGATAAGGTGTTATCAAACTACAATGAGACACATGGGTCATTGAAGAGTTTTAACCGGGAGGGCAAAGAAGTTACCCATATGGATGTGAATGATGAGCGTACAGCAGAGATTTTAAAGAAAGCCTGTAAGAAAAGCCATATACCAATAGATATGCATGAGGTGACACGAGCAGACGGATCTACAACTTATACTGCTTTTTGTGAAGTCAAAAGCATTGATCAGGTTGCGTCACTCTTGAAAATGGCTTCTGAACAGGTTCTGGAGGAACAGAAAGAGATGACAAAGACAATGGTTCTTTATGATGAGCACGATAAAGAGATGATGTCTGTGGATTTTGTTAAATCTGATGACATAGATTTTGATGGAGTCGATCAGGTTGCAGATCAGGCTGTAAGATATGAAATCAAGAACAACAGAAATGAAGTGCTTGACAAATCTGATATATCTACGGATGCAAAGGCTCAGCTCAAGGATGCTGCTAAAAAGCAAAACCCTAAGAAAGACAAGTCATTATCCGATAAAATCAAGGATAAAAAGGACAAGTCTCAGCAGAAACAGCAGGATAAAAATAGGCAGAGGGAAAAGTCAAAGAAAAAGAATCGAGATACAAGTTTGTAGGAGGTATGGTTATGGGAAATAAAAATATTGCCCAGGCGATATTTGATGATTTGAAAAATCTTCCGAAAAAAATCTTTAAGCCGTATATGAAAAATGGAAAGCCTAATTTCAACAAGATTGCTATTGATGGAATTCCGTTTATTGTGATTTTTTATATGGTAAATAAGTATGTTCAAGCTGTATCTTATGCAAATGGGGCTGATGTGCTTGATAAATGTGTTAATGCTTTTTCGTTAATTTTTCAGATTCCCCCTTATTTTATGCCCTCTTTTAAACCTGTGCCCTTTTTCTTTGGAATTGGAGCAGGAGTAATATTTAAGATAATTATGGACGCAAGAAAGAAGAACGCAAAACAATTCAGACATGGGGAGGAGTATGGTTCTGCTAAATGGGGAACCGAAAAAGACTTTGAACCATATACGGATCCTGTTAAGTGGAATAATATTCCGCTTACGGCAACAGAATGGCTCAGAATGACAAGACCAGAGCATCCCAAGTATGATAGAAATAAAAATATCTTGATTGTTGGAGGTTCTGGAGCGGGAAAAACGAGAGGATTTGTAAAACCATCGCTTATGCAGATGCAATGCTCTTATGTTGTGACAGATCCAAAGGGAACAGTGCTTGAAGAAGTTGGCACTATGCTTGCAAAAGGCGCATGGGATCTTGACGACAAAGGCAATAAAGTACCGAAGGTGGGTAAGGATGGAAAGGTTGTAAAGAACAAAGCCGGTAAGGTAGTCTACAAGCGGACACCATATAAGATTAAGGTGTTTAATACAATTAATTTTGCCAAATCCTTGCATTATAATCCTTTTGCATATATTCACACTGAGCAGGATGTGCTTAAGTTTGTAAATACGCTTATTGCTAATACAAAGGGTGAAGGAGCACAGAGCGGAGAGGATTTCTGGGTTAAAGCGGAGAGGCTTTTATTTACGGCATATGTGGCATATATCGTGAAGTATTGTAAGAAAAGTGAAAGAAATTTTGTATCACTGCTTGCAATGATAGATGCGTCTGAAACAAGAGAAGAGGACGAAGATTTTGAAAATGCCATTGACCTTATGTTTAAAGACATAGAATTTGGTAATGAAGAGGAGGGCATAGAAGCTGATCCAGATTCTTTTGCAGTAAGACAGTATCATAAATATAAACTTGCAGCGGGTAAGACAGCAAAGAGTATTTTGGTTTCCTGTGGTGCGAGACTTGCACCATTCGATATAAAGGAAGTCAGAGAGATAACAGCATATGATGAACTCGAACTGGGAGACATCGGTAGAAGAAAGACGGCACTTTTCGTCATTATTTCAGATACTGATGACTCCCTTAATTTTTTGGTTTCTATCATGTACACACAGCTTTTCAATTTGCTTTGTACGATTGCAGATGATGAGTATCATGGAAAGCTACCGGTACATGTGAGATGTATCTTGGATGAGTTCGCAAATATCGGGCAGATTCCGAAGTTCGAGAAACTGATAGCAACCATACGAAGCAGAGAAATATCGGCATCAATTATCCTACAGTCTAAAGCTCAGTTAAAGTCAATTTACAAGGATAATGCAGAGACGATAGAGGGTAACTGCGATACATTTCTGTTTCTTGGTGGCAAAGAGAAATCGACACTAAAAGATTTGGCTGATGTACTAGGCAAGGAAACTATAGACACATACAACACCTCTGACACTAGAGGTACAACCATGTCCTACGGTATGAACTATCAAAAGTTAGGACGAGAACTTATGAGTCAAGACCGCCTGGCTCTTATGGATGGCGGTAAGTGTATTTTACAGGTTCGAGGCGTTCGTCCGTTCTTTTCTGATAAGGTCGATATTACAGCGCACGAAATGTACAGTGAACTTTCCGATTATGATAAAAAGAACCAGTTTGATATTGCAAAGTATGTAGCGGGATATGGCAGACCAAAGTTTTCAAAGAAAGACAAGTTTATCGATCTTGATCTTACAGGAGTAGAATTTCCTGATGACTTGGTAAGCTTTGCAATAGAAGAAGCTGGATTGATGGTCGGAGCTAATTAAAAATTTTTATATTAAAAGGAGATTTTATATCATGGATTTATTAACAAGTTATATTGTGGCAGCAATGTCAGGATCAAAGTTACTTTCAAATGTTGCATCTTTTTTCGCATCACACAAGTTCCTTGCTAACTTACTTATAATGCTTGACTATACATCATTCCTTAACAGCGGGGTTTCAGCTCTTAAGGTAGTTGTAATAGCTGTAGGTGGTGGTCTTGCGGTTCTTGGAATTGTTAATCTGCTTGAGGGGTATGGCAATGATAACCCAGGAGCTAAGTCACAGGGAATGAAGCAGTTCATGGCAGGAGCTGGAGTTATCCTTGTTGGTGCATTACTTGTACCAAAGCTCAAGGATCTGATTCCATCATCACTTAGCTAAGTATAAGCACCTCTATTTACAAAATACATCACGAATAAAAAACAGCCATCTGCGAAAGTAGGTGGCTGTGATATTTAAAGGAGATAAAAATGTTTCAATTATTACCGGTGTTTCTTGGACTATTTGACAGTACGGTTCAGAAACTTATGAATGGATTTAGAGACATTTTTTATGAACTCGCATATTCAAATCTTAGTAATATGTTGTCTGATTTAAATGAAAAAGTTGCAACTATATCTACTGAACTTTCTACCGCACCAGATGCTTGGCAGGGAGGTACGATATGGGAACTTATTGTAAAGATCGCAGAACAGGTAGCGCTTCCCGTAGCAGGAACTGTTTTCACTTTTGTCGTGTTATGGGAGCTTATATCTATGCTAGTACAGCCTAATAATCTTGCTGATATAGATTTTGTATCGGTGCTGATGAAGTGGTTGATAAAGACAATAGTTGCTGCTTGGTTTATCAGTAACGCCTTAACTATATGTAATTGCTTTTTTGGTATTGGTGCATCAATGGTTAGTAAAACTACGACGGTGCTAAATCAGCAAGTAACAGATAATACCCAAGGATCAGTGCTGCTTAAATATTTATCAGATAACTATGGAGATCAGGACGAGGATGCGGAGAGTGGAGATGTTTCCGGTCTTATTAGTCTAACGGTATCTACATGGTTTATTGATGTCATCATTAAATTTATGGGAATCCTTATCACAATAATCTTATATTCCAGGATGATTTCAATATATCTGCACTGTGCTGTGGCACCTTTGCCCATGGCAACAGTCACTAATCACCATATGTCTAATATTGGTATCGGTATATGAAAAATGTATTTGCTCTTGCAATGCAGGCAGTGCTGATGATGATATGTGTTGCTATTTATGGAGTTCTTGTTGCAAATGTTTTTGATCCAAATACGATTACGCTTGATCCTGAGAACGGGATTACAGCTATCAAACTATTGACGAAAGCTTGTTGGAGTACAGTTGGAATTTCAATATTGCTTGTATATACAATGTTTAAATGTGAGGGAATAACAAAGCAGATATTTGCTATTTCGTAGTAGAAACTTTTGGACATAATGTCCAGAAGGAAAATAAAGGAGGAAAAACATGGCTTACGTAGATGTTCCCAAGGATCTTACAAATATCAAGACCAAATTTATTGGTCATTTTACAAAAAGACAGTGCATATGTTTTGGACTTGGTATTGTTGTAGGATTCCCTGGATATTTTATAGCTAGGGCCGCTATAGGGACGACGGCAGCATTCTATGTTCTTATAGCAATTATGGCGCCATTCTTTTTGTTTGGAATTGTAGAAAAAGATGGATTGCCACTTGAAGTCTATATGCTTAACTTTATCAGACATACCTTTGCTTATCCCCAGATAAGAGTGGAAGAGGCTGAAAATATTTATGAGTATTACGATGAACGGCGAAAAAAGGAAATAAAAATGATGGCACAAAAACGTGCAAAAAGGAAAGGGGTGAAAAGTCCACATGGCAGACAAAAAAAGTAACGAGCCTAGAAGGGAAAATGGAAGAATTCCTACATATCAGACGGCGTATCATGGCGCAAAGAAAAAGGATCCTCTTACGAATCTTGCACGTATTATTGTCGAGAAATTTGATAAGCGTCGTGTGCCGGAAAATACGATTGATACGATACCATTTGATCAGATATATCCAGATGGATTGTGCCGTATAGGTGATAACTTTTATTCTAAAATGGTGCAGTTTTATGACATAAATTATCAGCTTGCACAGAATGATGAAAAGCAACATATATTTGCTGAGTATTGCCAGTTTTTGAATTACTTTGATGAGACAATACACTTCCAATTTTGTTTTATTAATCAGAGAGTGGACATGGAGGAGTATAAGAAAGTTATATCTATTCCAGATCAGAACGATGAATTTAATGTAGTAAGACGTGAATATGCGACATATCTAAGGAATCAGCTTGAAAAAGGAAATAATGGAATCGTGAAATCAAAATACTTGGTTTTCGGTATTGAAGCTCGTGACAGGAAACAGGCGGTATCGAGATTGGCAAAGATTGAATCGGATGTAATCAATAAGTTTAAGCTGCTTGGATGTAAGTGTGTGCCAGTGAATGGTTTGGAGAGACTTCGTATCATGCATGACTACCTTAATCAGGATTCTTTGGAAAAATTTGCGATGAAGTCGTTTAAGGATGTGGTTGAAAGTGGACTTACACCAAAGAATTTTATTACACCAACATCGTTTGATTTTAGAGCGAAGGATTACTATAAAATCGGAGATATGTTTGCAACGACAAATTTTCTTGTAATATCTGCACCAGAGATTTCCGATGAAATGCTTGCAGACATTCTTAATATGGAAGATGCATTAAGCGTCACAATGCATATTGATACACTTAATCAGACAGAAGCTATGAAATATATTAAAGGTAAGCTGTCTGATATCAATAAGATGAAGATTGAGGAACAGAAGAAAGCTATCCGAAGCGGCTATGACATGGATATCATTCCGCCGGATATTGAGACATATTCGGAGGAAGCACACGGACTGCTGAAGGAAATGCAGTCGAGAAATGAAAGACTTTTCAAAGTGACTTTCCTTATTACATCATTTAATGAGAACCTTCAGAAGATGAAAGACTTCCGGTTCACATTATCAAACAACATTCAGTCAGCAAACTGCGTACTTCGTAAGCTGGATCATCAGCAGGAGCAGGGGTTTGAATCATCACTTCCACTTGGAAAAAACTTCATAAAGCAGAGCCGGTATCTGACGACATCATCAACCGCAGTGTTTGTTCCATTTACGACACAGGAGCTTTTCATGGAATCCAAGGAAAGCCTTTATATGGGACTTAACTCCCTGTCAAACGGAATGATCATGGCAGACAGAAAAATGCTGAAAAATCCTAACGGACTGATACTCGGTACACCGGGTTCCGGAAAGTCATTTGCGACCAAGAGAGAGATACTTAACACATTCCTTGTGACAACGGATGATATTTTAATCTGTGATCCGGAGGCGGAGTATTACCCGCTTGTGAATTACCTGGGCGGACAGGTTATAAAAATCGGACAGTCATCGAAGCAGTATATCAATCCACTTGATATTAACCTTAACTATTCTGATGATGATGATCCGGTATCACTGAAAGCAGATTTTATCCTGTCATTTATGGAGCTTGTTGTAGGTGGTAAAAGTGGTTTGAAGCCGGAAGAAAAATCGGCAATCGACTTTGCGGTATCAAGGATTTACACGAAGTATTTTGAAAATCCGGTGCCAGAGAATATGCCGATACTTCAGGATCTTTATAATGAACTTTTATCACACAAGGAAGATCTGGTTTCACAGCATATAGCACAGTGTATGTATCTGTATGTTGAGGGAAGCAACAACCTGTTTAACCATCGTACAAATGTGGATATGAGCAATCGTATCATATGCTTTGACATCAAGTCACTTGGTAAGACACTGAAAAAGCTCGGTATGCTTGTCGTACAGGATGCTGTCTGGAACAGGGTAACAGTAAACCGTGAAATGCATAAGTTCACGAGATTTTACATAGACGAATTCCATTTACTCTTGAAGGACGAGCTGACAGCGGCTTATTCGATGGAGATCTGGAAACGATTTAGAAAGTGGGGAGGAATACCGACAGGAATTACACAGAATGTCAAGGATTTCCTTGCTTCAAAGGAAATCGAAAATATATTTGATAACTCGGATTTTGTGTATATGCTCAACCAGGGTGCAGACGATAGAGATATTCTTGCCCAGAAGCTTGACATATCACAGCATCAGATCAAATACGTGACGAATGTTGGACAAGGTGAAGGACTCATTTTTTTTGGAGATATTGTTCAGCCTTTTGTTGATAGGTTCCCTAAGGATACTCTTATGTATACACTTCTTACGACAAAGCCGGCAGAGACTAAGACAGAGACAGAAACTGCTTCAGAGCAGGCAGGTTAGAATTAAGGAGGTCGCCGGATGGGATATGATCTGAAGGGCAAGATGGCAGATATGGCAGGTGACACTCTGAAAAACGTAGAAGATGGTGGTAATAAACTATCTAGTGAAAATACGGAGAGTGCACAGAAACTTTCAAATAAAACCACGCACACAACGCTTGAAGTGAGTAGGGAAGTCAGAGATAAGCTGGTAAACAGGAGAAGAAAAGTCCCAGAAACTAATCAAGAGGCAGCAAATAGAATATTACTTCATAGTGAGGGTGTTTCTGATACAAAGTTGCATGATCATAGAAAGAAGTTACAAAAAAAACTCCGGCAACAGTACAATATCAAAACTTCTGTAAAGGGAGGTTTAAAGACTGATCTTAGAGTGGAAGTGGGTACTGAGAGTAAACTGCATGAAGGAGCAAAATATTCAGCTATTTCACAAGCAGCATCATTTGGTAAAAGAACACTTCGTATGACAGATGATATGGCAAATGATGAAAAAGGTCTGGGAATTCAAAATGCTTGGACAGATGCAGCAAATAAGGTTTCGGATGCGGCATCAACAGTCTATTCGGTATCAAGTACGGCAAAGTATTGGCGTCAGCAAAGACGGGAAAAAGATATAACCAGGCTTATAAAACAGGAAGATAAGATTGCCAAAAATGCTATAAAGATAAATTACCAAACTGCTCTTGACAGGGCAAAAGAAAGTGATCTTTGGAAAAATAGCAATATGTATGATCGTTATCTGCAGAAAAAGGCTGTCAAAAAGAAGTATATGAAAAATGCCATTAAAGAGTATCAAAATGCAAAAAAAGCAAAAAGCACGGCAACTGTTACATATACGACAGGCTTAAATGTGTATGACAAAATTAAGCAAGGGGCAGGATTCTTGTGGGAGTCTGTTAAGGCGCTTGCTTCATCACCTCTAGGTAGGATAGCAATTGTATCAACTGCTGCAGTCGCATTGGTTATATCACTGATTGGAGCTGCTGGTCCGATATTGCTTATGTCATTTGGTGGCGATTCAAATAACTCTGCATCACAACCTATAATAGGCACAGGTTTTCCGAGTGCGGTTATGGATTGGAAAGAATGGGTTACAGAACGATGTAAAGCTAATAACGATGCATCAAGCAATATAGATCTTAATGATTATGTAAATGCTATTCTTGCGACTATTCAACAGGAATCAGGAGGAATTTCATCAAGTTGTGGTGGAGATCTCATGCAATGTAAGGAAAGTGGATTGTGGGATGACAGTACCATGCCATCTGACTGGACAACTGAGCAAAAATCAATAGACATTGGTATACGTGTGTTTTATTCCCATATGAAAACATGGGGGGTGGACGGAGCTGATGATTATGATAATCTACAAATTGTTGCCCAGGCATACAATTATGGTGGTGGTTGGCTTGGATTTATGAAGGGCAAAAATGCCACAAAATGGACACTGGAACTTTCAACTGAGTATTCAAATGAACAGGCAAAGAAAAGTGGTTGGACAAGCTATGGTCATAAAGAATATGGTGAAGAATGGCTTGAAAAGTATAAAAGTGGTTCATCAGTTGGAGGAGGAGCAATAGTTGTCGCAAATGGAGCTGCAGGAGTTATGCAGACAGCGCAAAATCAGATAGGAATTACAGAAAATCCAATAGGATCTAATAACGTTATTTATAACACAGACTATTATGGACAGGAAGTAAGTGGAGACGCTTATCCATGGTGTTGCGTGTTTGTCTGGTGGTGCTTTAATAAGAGTGGCAATGGAGATGCTTTTTACGATGGGGGCAAAGTAGCTGGATGTGGAGCAGTTTATACATGGGCACAGAATAATGGTTTATTCATTACAAGCACTGAGGCTAAGTATGGAGATATTGTTCTATTTGGGAACAATGAACATATAGAGGTTGTTGTGTCTAATAATGGAGATGGCACATTTACAACTATTGGAGGTAATACTTCAAGTGACGGCGTGAGTGGATCACAAAGTAATGGTGGATGTGTAGCGTTAAAGACTAGATATACAACAGGTGGATTCCCAATCACATCGTTTATCAGACCTAAGTATAAGTAAAAGGAGCAAGAACGTGGAAAGATACGAAGATAAAATTGCAAAGCAGAAGATAGAAAGAGATAGACAACAGGATAAGGTGAATAAGCTTACTGTTGAATATGAAAAGGTACGAAGTAGGCTTAACAAGGAGAATGCAAAGCTGCAGGAATTAAATGATAAGATAGATAGAACGGAATATTTCCTTTTTAAAACAAAACTCAAGGAGGTAGGATTAGAGGGAAATCCAGAGAGTGCTATAGACACTCTTATAACTGTCTATGCACAGCATGTTGAAGTAGCAGGGGATGATAATTCTCCTGCTACAACTTTTTAGAAACAGGAGATGAATAAGAGGATGAATGAGATGTTAAAAAAATTAATTTTTTCTTTCGCATTGGTGGGAATACTTTTAGGAAGTTTTAAAGGTTACACCGTTTATGCACAGGATGATTCTGGATCCGAAGTTACAACAGAGATGACGACAGAAACGACTACAGGAGCAACAACTGAGTCTACACAGACAACTCCATCTACAAAGGATCCAAACTCTTCAGAGACTACATCTGAAGTGGTGGCATCAAATGATAACAAGTATAAGGTTAAAATATCAATTGCTCTTGCAAAGGCTGGTTGGTATAACGATTCAGCAATGGTTAATGTTAAGGTTGAAAAAATCTATGGAGATAGTAAGTTCAAAATTAATACTATTGAGGCAAAGATTGGATCAACAGGTAGCTGGGTAGATATTACCGATGATAGAGCCATAGAGATTACGGAGAACTGTACAGTATATGTTAAAGTGACTGATATGAATGGGCAGGAATACGAGAAGAATCGATTTATTAAATGCTTTGATACAGTGCCCCCAACATTAAATGCGGCAGTGAGTGAGGGACTGTTGACAGTTCTTACATACGATACAGAAAGTGGAGTAAAAAAAATATATATCAATGAATATAGTTTTGATCCAGATGAAAATGGTGTTGTGTCCGTCAGACTGCAGAAATTTGATTCTACATATCAATACTTTTATATTTATGCTATTGATAATGCCGGAAATTCAAGCATGGTATATACAGTAAATAATCCTTACTATAAGGATAAAACCACGGAAGAAGGAAGCAGTGAGGAAAACACGGAGAATCCTGCAGATTCCCTGCCGGATAATGGTAGTGCAACTGTTACAAATCCATCAACAGGAGCAGTTACATCAGTAACAGATGAAGCTGGAAAAGATATATCTAAGACTGTTAATAAAAAGCAGTTTTATACAATAGTAACAAGGGATGGACAGCAGTATTTTCTGGTAATTGATATGTCAGCTTCGTATACAGACGATGATGGTGTAGATGTTACTCACGGAAATGGTACAGTTTATTTCCTTACTTCGGTATCTAATGATAACTTGCTGAATTTTGTTAATAGTGGTGAGCAGACATTGCCACAGAATTCTGTAGCCCAGGGAAATAATATAGATAAAGATACAGTAACACCAGATATGGATGAATCGACAACCGAAGAGAGTACTGAGGATGCTAATGCTGATGCAGACAAAAAGAAAGAAAGCAAAGGTTTGGGCATTTGGTTGTATGTGATTATATTTGGAGTAATGGCTATAGTGATTGTAGGATATAAGGCGTTGTCTGGAAAAAAGGGAAAGCCAGAAGCAAATGACGACGAGATGTATGGGCTTAGCGATGAAGATGACTTAGAGGAAACAGATGATGATCCGGATCAGGACGAGTAATAACTAATATGCAATAAGATACAATAGGTGGCAGTTGATAGACTGCCACTTTTTTAGGAGGTAAAACTATGAAATTGGTAATAGCAGAGAAATCAAGTGTTGCAAATAGTATAGCTGAAGTGATTGGCGCTAATGATTCGACAGGCGATGGATATAGGAGTGGAAATGGCTATATAGTTTCTTGGTGTGTTGGACATTTGATTGAGTTGTCGGAACCCGCTAGTTATGGTGAGCAGTATGAAAAATGGACATATGATTCGTTGCCAATTATTCCAGATTCATTTTCGTATGAAGTGAAAAACGACACAATAAAACAGTATAAGGTGTTAAGTGAGCTGATGATGAGAGACGATGTTGAATCTCTGGTTTGTGCAACGGATGCGGGGCGAGAAGGAGAGCTTATTTTTAGGTTAGTTTATAACAAGGTTGGTTGTCAGAAACCTTTTGAACGTTTATGGATTTCTTCGATGGAAGAGTCTTCAATTAGAGAAGGGTTTAATAATCTTAAGCCAGGAAGAGAATTTGATCACTTATATGAATCAGCTCTCGCAAGGCAGAAGGCAGACTGGCTCGTAGGTATTAATGGTACAAGACTTTTCACCGTACTGTACAATAAGCTCTTGAAGGTTGGAAGGGTTCAGACACCTACACTTGCTATGTTGGTAGATCGAGAAATGAAGATTAATGATTTCAAGAAAGAGACTTATTATATAGCACATATTCTTGGAAATGGGATAGATGCGGTATCTGAACATATTGGTGATAAAAGCCAGGCGGATAGTGTTGCGAAAGAATGTAAAAATGAACAGGCAACTGTTACAAGTGTAGTAAAGGAAGAGAAAAAGATATCTCCACCGAGACTATATGATCTTACTACGCTGCAGAGAGATGCGAATAGATTGTTTGGATTTACTGCTAAGCAGACTCTTGAATATACTCAGAACCTGTATGAGAGAAAGTTGGTTACATATCCGAGAACGGATAGCCAATATCTTTCGGATGATATGGAGGAGACTGCAAAGAATGTAATAGAGGCTATTTTCGATTCGACACTATTTGATCAGGACATTATGTTTAATCCGGCTGTTGATCAGGTCTTAAATAGCAAAAAAGTTACAGACCACCATGCCATTATTCCAACGGTTGAGATTGTAAAACAGGATTTAAAAGAGGTTCCTGTTGGTGAAATAAAAGTATTATCGTTATGTGCTAACAGGCTATTGTGCGCTACAGCATCAAGACATATTTATAACTCAACAAAGGCGGAGTTTAACTGCAAGGGAAATATATTTAAGGTATCTGGTAAAGAAGTGATCTCGAACGGATGGAAAGATTTTGATGATATTTTCAAAAAGAAATATAAGACAACTGAGGAAAAAACGGAGACAGATGATGTAAATAAACTGCCAGATCTTACAGAAGGTATGAATATTCTAGTTGAAGATACAAGAGTCTCTGAGCATTATACACAGCCCCCAAAGCATTATACCGAGGATAGCTTATTGGCTGCAATGGATAAAGCTGGAAGTGAAAATATGTCAGATGATGTTGAACGCAAAGGCCTGGGGACTCCGGCAACTAGAGCAGATATTATAGAGAAACTTGTTAAAGATGGATTTGTGAAGCGAGAAAAAAAGCAGATGATACCAACAGATGATGGTATAAAACTGATTACTATTTTACCAGATGTGGTTAAATCCCCCAAATTAACTGCGGACTGGGAGAATGAACTTGCACAGGTATCAAAAGGTGAAGTTGCGGAAGAATCTTTTATGGAGGAAATTACCCAGATGGTTGGTAATCTGGTAGCC